>JAWKHS010000005.1:300000-422624 GCA_041394705.1 Vicinamibacterales bacterium | reverse complement strand
ACGCCGCTGCGGGCTGGGCACGCTACCGGTACTGCAGCATCGCGCGCAAGCGGGCGCCCGTCCCGCGCCACCCGGCAGCCCACGCCGTCCCCGACGACCGGAAGACGAGGTGCACCGGCGTTGGCGCGTGGATGATCCCTTCGTCCGGCGGAGATGATCGTACAGCGTCAGTTGGCGAAGCCGGAGGAAGGGATCGTCCGCGTGCCAACGCGCTCGAGAGCCTCCGGGTGTCGACGTCACGGCACTGGCGAGATGCGGACGACGCGGCCTGGCGTGGTGTCCGACACGACGGCCCCAGGCGTGGCCAGGGCGACGTAGAGCGAGCCGTCGGCGGCCTGGACCACGTCGCGCACGCGGCCGATGCCGCGGACGAGCACTTCCTGCGCGACCACCCGGTGACCCTCGATGGTGAGTCGTCGCAGTTCCTCGTCGCGCATCAGCCCGACGAGCAGATCGTTCCGCCAGCGCGGGAACGCGGCGCCCGTGTAGAAGAGCATCGGCGAGATGCCGGGCGACGGCGTGTAGTAGGTGACGGGCGATTCCATGTCCGGCCGGCTCGTGACGGAGGTGGCCTGCCCGTTGACGGCGGGCGAGACGAACCCGTCGAGAATGCCAGAGCTCACGATGGGCCAGCCGTAGTTGGCGCCCTTCTTGATGACGTTCACCTCGTCGCCGCCGCGCGGGCCGTGTTCGGTCTCCCACAGCTCACCAGTCACTGGGTGCCAGGAGAAGCCTTGCGGATTCCTGTGGCCGTAGCTCCAGATCGACGGCAGCGCCCCCGGGCGGTTCAGGAACGGGTTGCCGGGCGCCGGTGTGCCGTCTGCCGTCAGCCGATGGATCTTGCCCACCGGCGCCGACAGATCCTGCGCGCGGTCGGCGCGGCCGCGGTCGCCGATGCTGTAGTAGAGGAACCCGTCCTTGTCGAACGTGAACCGCGATCCGTAGTGGACGTTGCTGGCGATGTACCACTCGTCGGGCCAGCGCGCGATCGTCACCTGGTCCACGAGCGCGTTGCCCTCGAGCCGCCCGCGGAGGATCACGGTCATCGAGCGGTTCTCGTCCCGCTGCTCGGCGTACGCCAGGTAGATCCAGCCGTTCTTCGCGAAGTCGGGATGGGCCTCCACGTCGAACAGCCCGCCATCCTGCCGTGTCCACACCTTCGGGACGCCAGCGACCGGTTCGGCGCGGAGCGTCCCGCGCTCGATGACCCGCAGGCGGCCCGGGCGCTCGGTGACGAGCACGCGGCCGTCCGGCAGGACGGCCAGGCCCCACGGCGTCTCGAGCGCATCGGTGATGGTCTCGATCCGGAAGCGGTGGCGTTCGCTGGCGACGATGCCGTCGACGACGGGTGTGGCCCGGGAGGCCGGCGCGCCCTTCGCCCGTGAGGCCCGCGTGCGGATGAACGCGATGAGCTCGCGGATGCGCGCCTCGTCGAAGGCGGGCGCGAAGGCCGGCATGCCGTCCTCCGGGTGTCCGTCGCGAATCGTGCAGCGGCGTTGTCGTCGTCGCCGCCCGTAGTTCCAGCGGTCGTCAGCAGGCTGCCGGCGCGTGCGCCGGCGAGGTCGTCGCCGTGGCAGCCGGCGCAGTGCTCGCCGAAGGTCGCCGTGGCGCGGTCTGGAGGCGGTCCCGGTTGGGTGGCGACGGCGCCTGACTCCGCGAGGCCGCGAGCGGCGCCGCACAGCACGGCCGGCAGCACGACGAGGAGCGAGGCGTGTCGCATGGCAGGTCCCGGGCGACTATAGCGCCGATTCCGGCGTTCGCTGCACCGTGGAGACGGCCCGCGCGACCGCGCCGGACCCGCGCGATCCAGACGGATGGGAATGGGGAGACATCACGCGGGAGCACCTGATGAGCAGTGACACGAGCGAGGTCTGGCCGGGCGGCATGCCGCACGTGGGACAGGTGGGCGAGCGGTCGCGCACCGTGGAGGCCGACGACATCCGCCGGTTCACCGACATGAGCGGGGACAGGAACCTCCACTACGACGAGTCGGTGGCCAAGGCGAGCCGCTTCGGCGAGATCGTCGTCCAGGGCGGCGTGACGTCGGCCATCTGAACGCCGTCGTGGCCGAGGATCTTCCGGGTCCCGGCACGGTGTTCCTGAACGTGAACTGGAACTTCAAGGCGCCGGTGCGGCCGGGGGACACGATCACGGGACGGGCCGAGGTGCTCGAGGTCCGGGCCGACAAGCCCATCACGAAGTTGAAGACGAGCGTGACGCGGCAGGACGCACCATCGTGCTCGACGGTGAAGCCGTCTACTACGATGCGATCGCGCGACGCGCGCTGGGTGAGTCCTGCCGGCGTCCGCCGCCGCGCGCAGCCGAGATCAAGGCCTCGGTGCCGCTCGTCTGATGGCGGCGGACCGTTCGGACGCACCGGACGGTGGCGCTGGAACCGGCGCGATGCGCCGCTCGTGGCTGCGACGGCACGGGCGCGACGCCGTCTCGTTCCAGGCGCTGAAGCTGGATGCAGAGTGGTGGGTGGACGCCCCGCCGCCCGCCGGCACCGGAGCGGCGGTGGCGTATCGGCCGTCAGGCCTGTCGTGGATCGCCATTGGCACGCCGCTGGTCCCGGAGGGCCGTCGTGCGGACGCGGTGCAGCGATTCTGCCGTGCGGCGCGCGCGCACCGCCGGCGTCCCGTCTTCCTCGGCGCCGAGGAGATTGCCCCGTTCTCGGGACTCCGCACGCTGGCGCTCGGGCTGCAGTCCGTGCTGAAGCCGTCGGCATGGGAGGCCACGCTGCGCCGCTGGCCGAAGCTGCGCGAGCAGGTGCGGCGCGCCCGGGCGAAGGGCGTCACCGTGCGAGCCGTGGCGCCGGACGAACTCGCGCCGGGGGCCCCGCTTCGCGCGGAGGTGGAGCGGCTGCGCCGCGAGTGGCTGCACTCACGCGCCATGGAGCCGTTGGGCTTCCTCGTCGAGGTGGACCCGTTCTACGCCGCCGACGAGCATCTGTACTTCGCGGCGTATCACCAGGGACGCGCGGTGCAGTTCCTGTCGGTCGTGCCCATCCACGCCCGCGACGGCTGGCTCATGGAGGACATGCTGCGCGGCACGGACGCGCCCAACGGGACCACCGAGCTCCTGATCGCGGCGCTGATGCAGCGCCTGGGCGGCGATCCCGCGTGGGTGACGCCCGGTCTCACGCCGCTGGCGGGGCCGGTGCCGTGGTGGCTCCGCCTCACGCGGCTCGTCACCGTGGCGCTCTACGACTTCTCGGGCCTGCTGCGCTTCCGCTCGCGCCTCCACCCGTCGGCGTGGACCACGGTGTGGCTGGCGTGGGACCGCGGTCCGGCGCCGCTCGTGCTCCTCGACGTGCTGGGCGCGTTCGCGCGCGGGAGGATTCTTCGCTTCGCCGTGCGCTCCACGACGTGGCACCCCAACGGGCCGCCGTGGACCGTCGCGGTGCCGCTCGTGGTCTGGACGGCCTTCCTGTTCGTGCTCGCCCTGACCGGACAGACCGGCGTCCTCGGCTATCCACTGCCCAATCTGTACGGCTGGATCCTGTTCGACGTCCTGCTGGCCTCGGCGCTCTTCATGGTGGCGCGGCGCCCGCGCCCGCTGGCGCTCTTCGCCGTCGCCACCGTGGCGCTCGTGGACTTCGCCCTGGCCACGCGGCACACCGAGGTCATCGGCATCGGCACCGGACTCGTGCAGCCGGTGTGCCGCGCCATCAGCGTCATGGGGCCGCTGCTGGGAGCCACGGCCGTCTACTGGGCCGCATGGCTCGCGTATCGGAAGTCGGCCGGCTGACGGGCGTCAGGGCGTGCGGCGATACGGGATCACGCCTTCGCGGCCCGGGCCAGCCGTTCGGCCGCCTTCACGGTGACGGGCGAACCCGGCCGGCCCGCGCTCGCCTTGCGCGTCAGGCTGGAGATGCGCGCCACGTCCTCGACGAGCTGGAGGCACTGCGTCACATCGTCCAGGGCCAGGCTGCTCCGCTCACGGAGCACTTCCGGGACGTGCTTGTAGGTCGCGCCGCCGACCCGCAGAGGAAATGTCGGCTTGCGCAGGCCCCAGGAGGCGCAGGAGGCCGATCACCTGCTGCGCGACCTTCTGGTCCTTGTGCCGGTGGCTGATGAAGATCCGGGGCGGGCGGGCGGTGGGCCTGGTGCGTCCGGATCGCCTCGTCAAGCTGGTCCGCGAGCGTCTCGATGGCGCGCGCGGTGGCGCGCGGCAACCAGAAGCAGTGGAAGGCCTCGACGAAGTTCGGGATCTGGCCCGGCGGGCACACCGGAAGCACCAGCATCCGCCTGGTGTACTCGCTCGAGATCGCCATGCCGGTCTGGCTCACCACCCAGTCAGACTCCAGCCCCTCCGGCGTCAGCAGGGAGATGAAGGCGTCCGCCGTGTGCAGCCCACGGAGCAGCTGCTCCTCCCAGCGCCCGGCGGGACGCGCGTTCACCCGGACGGTCATGACGTGCTTCCGCCGCTCCAACGCGCGTTCGAGCCGCGTGCCCACGTCGAAGTTGCGGTTGTTGCAGCTGATGAAGAGTCGCGCCATGTGCGGGCTCCCGACGTGTCTCCTGCCTGACGGCGCATCCTAGCGGATGCCCGGTTCGGGCGTCGACCCGCCGTCGCGGCCGGGCGCGGACTGGTCGGGCGCCGCCAGGGCCGCGCGCAGGCGGCTCCACGCGGCCGATGCCCGTGGCCGACGGACGGCGTTGATGTCTCGCGTTGTCACGGGCGCGTTTCCGCCCCGGCGACTTCGAATCGTCCAGGCAGACGACTCGGGACGGCCGGGCGCGAATCGCGTCTAACATGGACAGGTTGGCCCGGCGCTGTCTGGCGACGCTGACGCGGGCCGCGCACCCCTCATGGGATCTGCCACCTCGCACGCGCGCGGACGGCGGTTGCGACGCCTCGCAGCCGGCGCCCGGCCCGTTCACCCGCCGTCGCCTCCCGACCGCGCCGTCCCTGGCGGCGCGACCCTCACGAGGCACGGATGCCGTTGACGCGAAGGCCCTGGTGGATCCCGATGTGCGGGCTCCTGTTGTCTGTGTCCTGCCGCGGCGCCGCCACCAAGGCGCCCGACCCCTCGGCCGAGGCCCCGGCCATCGCCGTCGCCACCGCGACCGTCGCCGAGCAGCCGCTGGCGCGGCGGCTCCAGGTGTCGGGCACGCTCATGGCCGACGAGCAGGCCGACGTGGGCGCCGAGGCGCAGGGCCGCGTGGTGGCGACGCCGGTCGAGCGCGGCACGCGCGTCGAGACCGGGCAGGTCCTGATCCGGCTCGCGCCCGACGACGCCGACGCGCAGGTCCGCGAGGCCGACGCGAACGTCGGGCAGATTCGCGCGCGCCTGGGCCTGACCGGCGAGGGTGGCTTCGAGCCCGAACAGGTGGCCGAGGTGAGGAACGCGAAGGCGGCGCTGGATCTCGCCACCGCCGAGTTCGAGCGCATCGCGTCGCTGCGCGATCAGAAGGTGGTCTCCACCTCGGAGTTCGACCAGCGCCGGGCGCAGGTCGAGGCCGCCCGGCAGCAGTACCAGGTGGCCCTGAACGGCGCCCGCCAGTCGTACGAGTCGCTCAAGGCGGCCGAGGCGCGGCTGGCGCTCGCCCGGAACGCCCAGGACGACACGACCGTGCGCGCGCCGTTCGCCGGCCTGGTGGTGGAACGCCGCGTGAGCGTCGGCGACTACGTGAACCGGGGCACCGTCGTGGTCACGGTGGTGCGCGTCGATCCCCTGCGCCTGGAACTGTCGGTGCCCGAGCAGCACATCGGCCTCGTGCAGGCCGGCCAGACCGTGGCGTTCACCGTCGACGCCTTCCCCGGCCGCCAGTTCGAGGGGCGGGTGCGGTTCGTCTCGCCGAGCCTGCGCACCGATCAGCGGGCACTCATCGTCGAGGCGCTCGTGCCCAACCGCGACGCCGTGCTGAAGCCCGGCCTGTTCGCCACGGCCGCGCTCGAGCAGTCCACGGCGCCGGCGCTCGTCGTGCCCACGGGGGCCGTGCAGTCCACGGCGGGCGTCAACCGCGTGTTCGTGGTCAAGGGCGACAGGGTGGAGGAGCGCATCGTGACGACCGGCTACCGGACCGATGCCATCGTCGAGATCCTGTCGGGCGTCGAGCGGGGCGAGACCATCGCCGTCACGAACCTGAGTCAGCTGGCCGACGGGACGCGCGTGCGCGTGGACCGTCCGGCCCTCTGAGGGAGCCGCATCATGCAGTGGCTGGCCGCGCTCTGCGTCCGCCGTCCGGTGTTCGCCAGCGTCCTCATCCTGACGCTCACCGTGATCGGCGGCTTCGCGTTCACGCGCCTCGGCGTGGACCGTTTCCCGAAGGTGGATCTGCCCACCGTCATCATCACCACGGCGCAGCCCGGCGCCGCGCCCGAACAGATCGAGACCGAGATCACGGACAAGATCGAGGAGGCCGTCAACACGATCAGCGGCATCGACGAGCTGCGGTCCACGTCGTCGGAGGGCGTGTCGCTCGTCATCGTGTCCTTCGTGCTCGAGAAGGACGTGGACGTGGCGGCCCAGGAGGTGCGCGACAAGATCAACCGCGTCATCCCGCTCCTGCCGCGCACCGTGCTCCAGCCGACCATCGAGAAGATGGACCCGGACGCGGCGCCCGTCCTCACCCTGGCCATCTCTTCCAAGCGCTCCGTGCGCGAGGTGACCGAGTTCGCCGACAAGGTGCTCCGCCGGCAGCTGGAGAGCATCAACGGCGTGGGCCAGGTGCTCGTGCAGGGCGGCCGGCCGCGCCAGATCAACGTGTGGCTCGACGCCGCGCGCCTCGACGCCTACAACCTCACCGTGACCGACGTCAGCCGCGCGCTCCAGGCCCAGAACAACGAGATCCCGGGCGGGCGCATCGAGCAGGGGCCGGCGAACCTCGCGCTCCGCACGCAGGGCCGCGTCCAGCGCGTGGACGAGTTCAACCGGATCGTCGTCCGGCAGCGCGACACGCACCCGATCCTGCTGGGGGACGTGGCCCGCGTGGAGGACGGCACGGCGGAGCCCGAGACGCTGGCCGCCATCGACGGCGTGCCGACGGTGCTCCTTTCGGTCCGGCGGCAGTCCGGCACGAACACCGTCGAGGTCGTCAACGCCGTGAAGGCCCGGCTCGACGAGCTCCGCCCCACGCTGCCCGCCGGTTACGACGTCCGCGTCGTCCGCGACCTGTCGCTCTTCATCGAGGCCTCGATCAAGAGCGTGGAGGAGCACCTGGTGGTGGGCTCCTTCCTGGCGGCGCTGGTCGTCCTGGTGTTCCTGTGGAACCTCCGGTCCACCGTCATCGCCGCCATTGCCATTCCCACCTCGATCGTGGCCACCTTCGGCCTCATCTGGTACATGGGCTTCACGCTGAACGCCATGACGATGCTGGCG
The DNA here is from genome assembly GCA_041394705.1 of Vicinamibacterales bacterium. GTDB lineage: Bacteria > Acidobacteriota > Vicinamibacteria > Vicinamibacterales > UBA2999 > CADEFD01. The sequence goes on along the minus strand of JAWKHS010000005.1, from coordinate 415,297 downwards.
CTCACGCTCTCGGTGGGCATCGTGATCGACGACGCCATCGTCGTCCTCGAGAACATCTATCGCTTCATCGAGGAGAAGGGCCGGTCGCCGTTCGAGGCGGCGGTGGAGGCCACGCGCGAGATCGGCCTGGCGGTCATGGCGACCACGCTGTCGCTCGTGGCCATCTTCGTGCCCGTCGGCTTCATGGGCGGCATCGTCGGGCGCTTCATGAAGAGCTTCGGGCTCACCATGTCGTTCGCGATCATGGTGTCGCTGCTCGTGAGCTTCACGCTGACGCCCATGCTGTCGGCCCGCTGGCTCCGCCGCACGGCGGGCGGCGCCGGCCACGGCGGGCACGGCTCGAAGGACGGCGGGTTCTTCCAGCCGATCGACGCCGGCTACACGCGGCTCCTGCGCTGGGCGCTCGGGCACCGCGGCGTGGTGGTCGGCGTGGTGGTGCTCGTGCTGCTCTCGAGCGTGCCGCTCTTCCTCGTGGCCAACAAGAACTTCATGCCGAACGACGACCAGTCGGAGTTCGAAGTCGGACTCCGCGCCCCGGAGGGCACGAGCCTCGAAGCGACCGAGCTGGTGGCCGGCCGGATCGGCGCCGCCATCCGGCAGGCGCTGCCAGACGTGGACTACACGCTGGTGACCGTCGGCGACGATCCGTCGAGGACGCCGAACCAGGGCACCATCTACGTCCGGCTGAAGCCCCTCGACGAGCGGCGCCGCGACCAGTTCGCGGTGATGACGGCCGTGCGCGACCAGGTCCTGCCACAGTTCACGGCCGCCAACCTCCGGACCGGCGTCCGGCAGATCTCGCCGATTGGCGGCGGCGGCAACCAGGCCGCCGAGATCCAGTTCACGATCAGCGGGCCCGATCTGGCCCGGCTGGAGACCTTCGCCGGGAAGGTGGCCGAGGCCGCCCGGTCGATGCCGGGCGCCGTGGACGTGGACACGTCGCTGAACGTGGGCAAGCCCGAGCTGGCCGTGCACATCGACCGGTTGAAGGCCGCGGACCTCGGCGTGCAGGTGGCCGACGCGGCCGACGCGATCCGCCTGCTCGTCGGCGGCGACCAGGTGAGCACCTACAACGAGGGCGGGGAGCAGTACGAGGTGCACGTGCGCGCCGAGGCCGCCGACCGCACCTCGGCGGCGGCCGTGGCGCGCCTGTCCGTGCCGTCGTCGCGGCTCGGCGCCGTGCCGCTGGAGTCGGTGGCCACGTTCTCCGAGTCCACGGCGCCCTCGGAGATCCTGCGCCTGGGCCGGCAGCGGCAGGTCACGGTGTACGCCGGGCTGGAGCAGGGCGTGTCGCAGACGACGGTCATGACGGCGATGCAGGACACGGCCGCCGGACTGGACATGGGCCCGGCCTACCGATCCGGCTTCGCCGGGCGCTCGCGCGAGTTGAACCGCGCCGCCCAGAACTTCGTGCTGGCCTTCGTGCTGTCGCTGATCTTCATGTACCTGATCCTGGCGGCGCAGTTCGAGTCGTGGCTCCACCCGGTCACGATCCTCCTGTCGCTGCCGCTCACGCTGCCCTTCGCGCTCCTCTCGATCATCGTCACGCGCCAGTCGCTGAACATCTTCTCGGCGCTCGGACTGCTCGTGCTCTTCGGCGTGGTGAAGAAGAACTCGATCCTCCAGATCGACCACGCGAACCAGCTGCGCGACAAGGGGCTCGACACGAAGGAGGCCGTCGTCCAGGCGAGCCGGGACCGGCTCCGGCCGATCCTGATGACGACGGCCGCGTTCGTGGCCGGCATGATCCCGCTCGTGGCCTCGAGCGGCATCGGCTCGGGCACCAACCGCGCGATCGGCTTCGTGATCATCGGCGGCCAGACGCTGGTGCTGGCGCTGACGCTGATCGTCACCCCGGTGGCCTACACGCTCTTCGACGACGCGCCCCGGATGCGCGTCTTCGGGGGGCTGCGCGACCGGCTCCGCCGCCCGCCGGCGCCCGAGCCCGTGGCGCCGCCGGCCCACGCGATGTCCGTGACCGCCGCGCACCACCTGTCTTCCGAACGGTAGGACCCATGACGCCCGACGTCCGCTTCGCCCGACTCCGCTCCACGTCCGCCCCGCGGGTCACCACGGTGTCCGGCAGGGCGGCCCTGCTCGCGGCCGCCCTCGCGGCCGGTGCCGCTCCGGCGCTCGCCGGCCAGGCCGCGCCGCGGACGGCGGCGCTCGACGCGCCGCCTGGACCGACGGTGGTCCTCACGCTGGACGAAGCCGTGGCGCTGGCCCGCGAGCGGAACCTGGACGTCGCCGCCGACCGGCTCGGGCCCCAGATCGACGACGCGCGCGTGGCGCAGGCCAGGAGCGCGTTCACGCCCGCCGTCACGGCCGGCGCGCAGCGCAACTCGCAGCTGGCGCCGCCGTCGAGCTTCCTGGTCGGCAACCAGGGCGTGACCACCGACATCGTGTCGTCGATCGTGGGCGTGAGCCAGCGCCTGAAGTGGGGCGGCGGATCGTACTCCGTGTCCTGGGACAGCGCCCGCACCAAGACCGACAGCCTCTTCACGAACTTCAACCCCAGCCTCACGTCGCGCTTCTCGATGTCGTTCTCACAGCCGCTCCTCAAGGACCTGCGGATCGACGCCAGCCGGTTCCAGCTCACGCAGAGCCGTCGGAACCGCGACATCGCGGGCACGCGGCTCGACGAGAGCCTGTCGCGGGTCGACGCCGACGTGAAGCGCGCGTACTGGGGCCTCGTGTCGCAGCGCGCGGGCGTTGAAGTGGCCCGGCAGTCCCTGGAACTCGCGCGGCAGCTGGAAACGAACAACCGCGCCCGCGTGGACGTGGGGCAGGCGCCGCCGCTCGACGCCGTGTCGGCCTCGGCGGAAGTGGCGCAGCGCCAGGAGGCGCTCATCATCGCCACGACCCAGGCGCGCCAGGCGGAAGATCGCCTGCGGGTGCTCGTGCTCGATCCCGCGTCGGCAGACTTCTGGACCACGCGCCTCGAGCTGGCGGACACGGTGCCCATCGCCGTGGACGGTCCCGACGTGGACGCGGCGCTCGGCAACGCCATCCGCGAGCGGGCGGACCTCAAGCGCGCACGGCTCGAGTCGGACAACTCCGCCACGGCGGTCACCTTCTACGGGAACCAGCGGCGTCCCGACCTCAGGCTGCAGGCCACCTACCTGGCCAACGGCCTCGGCGGCTCGCGCCTCATCCGCACGGGCGGCTTCCCGGGCACGGTCGTCGGCGTGGAGCCGACCAGCTTCAGCACCGTGCTCAACCAGCTCACGGGCCTCGACTTTCCGACCTGGACCGTGGGCCTCACCCTGACCTATCCGATCGGCCAGAGCGCCGACGAGGCCAGCTACGGCCGCGCCCAGCTCGAAGCGCGCCAGGCGGCCCTGCGCCTGCGCAGCCTCGAGGTGAAGATCGCGCAGCAGCTGCGCGAGGCGGCCGGGAACGTGGAGGCCAGCCGCCAGCGGATCGACACGAGCCGCGCGGCGCGCGAACTGGCCGAGCAGCGGCTGGACGCCGAGCAGAAGCGGTTCGACGTGGGCCTGTCCACGAGCTTCCTGGTCGTGCAGGCGCAGCGCGACCTGACGCTCGCGCGCACCAACGAGCTGCAGGCGAAGCTGGCCTACGAGCGCGCGCTCGTGGACTTCGAGTCGCTGCAGCACGCGGCGCCCTCCACGGGCGGCTCGTCGGCCGTGGGCGCAGCGACGACGAGCACGACCACGACGCCGCGCTGACGCGGACCGCAGGCCGGCGCAGATCCCGCGCGCCGGCGTCCACGCCGCCCTCGCGGTTTCTGCGAGGGTTCCGCGGAGACGCGCGTCCTCAGGCCACGTTCCGTACGGAACGGCGCTGGCAGGGGCAGGCGTCAAGGCTGCTAGACTGCCCTCATGGCCGGGGAGGACCCGATGCACACGCCCGCGGCGCATCCCGACACGCGGCTCACGTACGACGACTTCCTGCTGCTGCCCGACGACGGAAAGCGGCACGAGATCATCGACGGGGCGCACTTCGTGACGCGTTCGCCGAACGTCAGGCACCAGGTGCTGGTACGGCGGCTGCTGTACGAACTCGAGCACTACTTCCGGTCGCACGCGGCAGCCGGTCGGGTCTTCACCGCCCCGCTCGACGTCGTGCTGTCGGCCCACGATGTCGTCGAGCCGGACCTGCTGGTCATCATGCAGGACCAGCCGGACATCCTCACCGACACGAACATACAGGGCGCGCCGGCGCTCGTCGTCGAGGTGTTCTCGAAGAGCACGCGCAAGACGGATGCGCAGATCAAGCGGCGGCTCTACGACCGCACGGGTGTGCGCGAGTACTGGCTGGTGGACCCCGAACTCGATCTCGTGCAGGTGTTCCGTCGGGCCGCCGACGGGCGTCTTGCGCGAGTGGCCGAGCTCACGGCCGAGGACGCGCACACCCTGGAGACGCCCCTGTTGCCCGAGTGTGCGATCGACCTGCGGGAGCTGTTCCGGCCGATGTAGGCGGCGCGCGCCGGCCCTGACGGCGGACGCGCCCGCGCACGGAGGGCCCCGCGGCGTCCGCCCGCGGCGATCGCCCCGGATCCGTGACCACAGCGCCGCCGTCGAGTACGATCCCGCGATGCGCGACGTCTGGATCCTGACCGCGGCCCAGGCCCTGGCCGCCTGCGGCACGATCATGCTCGTGACGTTCGGCGGCATCGTGGGCGCCGAACTGGCCCCCACGCGCGTCCTGGCCACGCTGCCGATCTCGCTCTCCGTCGTGGGCGTGGCGCTGATGTCGTTGCCCGCGTCCCTCCTGATGCAGCGCGTGGGCCGGAAGCCCGCGTTCGTCGGGAGCGCGCTCGTCGCGATGCTGGCCGCCCTCCTCTGCGCCGCCAGCGTGGCCGCGCAGTCCTTCGCGGGGCTGTGCGTGGCCGGGGCGCTCCTGGGCAGCAACATGGCGTTCGTCCAGCAGTACCGCTTCGCCGCCGCCGAGTTCGTGGAACCCAGCCACGCCGGGCGCGCGGTGTCCACGGTGATGCTCGGCACGCTCGTGGCGGCGCTCCTGGCTCCCGAGCTGGGCCACCGGGCGCGCCTGCTGGGCGGCTGGCCGGAGTTCACGGGCTCGTTCGTGGCGCTCGCCGGCGTCATGGCCGCCGCGGCGCTCGTCCTCGGCGCCATGGGCCGGCCGCAGCTCCGCGTCGCCACTGCCGGCGGGCCCAAGCGGCCGCGCGCCGAGATCGCGCGCCAGCCGGCGTTCGTCGCCGCCGTCGCCGCCGGGGTCACGGCCTACGGCGTCATGAGCTTCGTGATGACGGCCACGCCCATCAGCATGCACGTGATGGACGGCCTGAGCGTGGACGCGACCAAGACCGTCATCTCCGGCCACCTGCTCGGGATGTACGTGCCGTCACTGGCCAGCGGCTGGCTCATCGAACGCCTGGGCATCACGCGCCTGATGCTGGCGGGTCTCGCCTGCCTGGCCACCACGGCCGGCATCGGCGTGTTCGTGGGCCACGAAGCCGGCCACTACCTGATCGGGCTCGTGCTGCTCGGCGTGGGCTGGAACTTCCTGTTCGTGGGCGGCACGACGCTGCTCACGACCAGCTATGCGCCGTCGGAGCGGTTCCGGGCCCAGGGGATGAACGACTTCGTGGTGTTCGGGGCGCAGGCGATGGCGTCGCTCCTGGCCGGGCCCGTGATCACCCGGTTCGGCTGGGGCCTGCTGAACAGCGCCACCGTGCCGCCCATCGCCCTGATGGGCGTCGTGGTCCTGTGGCTCGCCGCGGCGCGTCGGGCCATCGTGCGCGCCACGGCCGCCGCCTCCTGATCGCGGACCCCGGCCCGGCCGCCCCGTGCTTCCTGGGACGGGCTGTCAACTTCCACCGGGTTCGCTCCGTCCAATCCCTCTGACCGGGCCGGCGCCCGCCGGGGGCCGCCGGCCGTTCGTCAATTCCGGGAGGCGTTCATGGGCCCGTTCGTCAGCCACCTCCGCTATGGCGCCCGCATGATCGTGCGGCGTCCCGGCCTGAGCGCCGCCGCCGTCGTGGCCCTGGCGCTCGGCATCGGCCTCACGACGACGATGTTCAGCATCGTCTACCTCGCCGTGAAGGGCCTGCCCTTCGAACAGCCCGACCGGCTCGTCGGCCTCTTCCGGACCCGGCCGGCCCAGAACCTGCGGTTCATGGGCCTGACCATCCACGACTTCCAGGACTGGCGCCGGCAGCAGACCACCTTCCAGGACCTGGCCGCCTACTACGCCGAGACCGTCAACGTCGGCGGCACCGAGGGCCGGCCCGTCCGCTACCTCGGCGCCTACGCCAGCGCGCAGCTCTTCGACGTGCTCGGCGTCCAGCCCATCCTCGGCCGCACGTTCCGGCCCGAGGAAGACCACCCGTCGAGCCCGCCGGTGATGATCCTGAGCTACCGCGCCTGGCAGGACCGCTTCCAGGGCGATCCCGGCGTCATCGGCACGACCGTCCGCGCCAACGCGCTGCCGACCACGATCGTCGGCGTGATGCCCGAGCTCTTCGGCTTCCCGAACCAGATGGACGCCTGGCTGCCGCTCCGGATCGACCCGCTCGCCTACAGCCGGAGCGGCGGACCGGCGCTCGAAGGCACGCAGCTCCAGGCCATCGGCCGGCTGAAGGACGGCGTGACGCTGGAGCAGGCCCAGGCGGAGATGTCGGCGATTGCGGGGCGGCTCGCCACCGAGTACCCGGCCTCCAACGCGGGCGTCGGCGCGATGCTCGTACCGCAGGGCGACCTTTTCGTCGGGCCGCCGGCCGTCGCCATGCTCTACACGATGCTCGGCGCCGTGTTCGGCGTGCTGCTCATCGCCTGCGCCAACGTCGCCAACCTGCTGCTGGCGCGCAGCGCGGCGCGGAGCCGGGAAGTGGCCGTGCGCACGGCGCTCGGCGCCAGCCGCTGGCGGACGGTGGGCGAGATCCTCGTCGAGACGCTGGTGCTCGCGGCGTGCGGCGCCGCGGCGGGCCTCCTCGTGGCGAAGGTGGGCATCGACTTCTTCAACGCGGGCCTGGCCACGCAGGAGCTGCCGCTGTGGTTCGTCGCCAGGATGGACCCGGCCGTCATCGCGTTCGTCGCCGGGCTCACGCTGGTCTCGGCGCTGCTGGCCGGCATCTTCCCGGCCCTCCGCGCCTCGCGCACCAACGTCGCCGAGATCATGAGCGACGAGTCGCGCGGGTCGTCGGGCGTCCGCATGGGCCGGGTTGGCCGGTCGCTCGTCGTGGCGCAGCTCGCCCTGTCGTGCGGCCTCCTCGTGGCGGCCGGGCTCATGATCCGCACCGTCGTCAACATCACCCGCTTCGACTACGGGTTCGACACCTCGCGGATCTTCACGGCCCGCCTGGGCCTCTTCGAGAACGACTACCCGACGCCCGCGTCGCAGCGCCAGTTCTACGACGCGCTCGTCGAGCGCCTCGCCGGGCAGCCCGGCATCCGGGCCGCGGCCTTCACCTCCGACCTGCCGGGCCGCGGGTCCAGTCAGCGCCAGCCGCTCAGCCTGGACGGCGTCGCCTACGCCACCGACGACGACCATCCACTGGCCCGGCGCCTCGTCATCACCCCGGACTACTTCGACGTGATCGGCACGGCGGTGATTCGCGGCCGCGGCTTCCTGCCGACCGACGGGCCCGACGCCCAGCCGGTCGCGCTCGTCAACGAGCGGTTCGTGCAGCTCTTCTTCCCGGACAAGGAACCCCTCGGCGCGCGCATCCGGCTGGGCGCCGACAGCGAGCCGTGGCGCGTGATCGTGGGCGTGGTGCCGGATCTCCACCTGGGCGGCGCCATCGGCGCGCTCGACCCGCGTGACGAAGGCGTGTACCTGCCGCTCGCGCAGAACACCATCAACTTCATGAGTCTCGTGGTCCGCACCGAGCAGGATCCCATGAGCCACACGGCGGCCATCCAGGACGAGGTGACCCGGCTCGACGCGGCCCTCCCGCTGTACTGGGTGCGCTCGCTGAGCGACCAGTACCGCCTCGACACGTGGTTCTACCGGGCCTTCGGCGGGCTGTTCGTGGCCTTCGGGTTGACCGCGCTCGTCCTGGCCACCATCGGTCTGTACGGCGTGATGGCGTTCTCGGCCGCCAACCGGACGCGCGAGATCGGCGTGCGGATGGCGCTGGGCGCGGACCGTGCGACGGTCATGCGCCTGTTCCTGCAGCAGGGCGCCCGGCAGCTCGCCCTCGGCCTCGTGCTGGGGCTCGTCCTCGCCGCGCTCCTGGCGCGCAGCGTGGGCATCCTGCTGTTCGGCGTCCAGCCGTGGGATCCGGCCATCTACGCCGCCGTGGTCGCCACGCTGGCGCTGACGGGGTTCGTCGCGTCGGTGGTGCCGGCCCGGCGCGCGTCGCGCGTGGATCCGGCCGACGCGATCCGCGACGCCTGAGCCGGGGCGATCGCGCGCCCGGCTCAGCGCCCGCCCAGCGCCTCGAGACTCGCGAGCGCGAAGGCCACGTGCAGGGCCGCGCCGATCGGCAGGGCGGCTTCGTCCACCAGGAACCTCGGGTGGTGCACGCCGTAGGTCGCGCCGATCGCGGGGTTGGCCACGCCGAGCCCGACGAAGCATCCGGGCACGCGCTCGAGGACGTACGAGAAGTCCTCGCCGCCCATCACCGGCGGCACGTCCAGGACCGCGGCGCTGCCGAGCATCGTCCCGGCGAGCGACTTCGCCAGCTCCCAGCTCGCGGCGTCGTTCACGGTGGCCGGGTAGTCGGGCGCCGGGAAGGTGACCGCCGCCTGGCAGCCGTGGCCCGAGGCGATGCCGTCGACCACGGCGCGGATGCGCGCCTGGAGCGTCTGGAGCCCCGCCGTGGTCAGCGACCGGATCGTGCCCGTGAGGGTCACCGACGGCGGGATCACGTTGAAGGCCTCGCCGCCGTGCACGGTGGTGACGCTCACCACGGCCGCCTCGAGCGGATCGGTCGTGCGCGACACGATCGTCTGGAGCGCCGTGATGACGGCCGCGCTCGCCACCACCGGATCCACGGTGGCGTGCGGCATCGCCGCGTGGCCGCCGACGCCCGTCACCACGATCTCGAACATGCCCGTGGCCGCCAGGAAGGTGCCGGCCCTGGCCGCCACCGTGCCCGTCGGCACGTAGGGCCAGACGTGCAGGCCGAAGGCGCGATCCACGGCGGGCGCCTCGAGCGCGCCTTCCTCGCACATCCGGAGGCCGCCGGCCCCGCCTTCCTCGGCCGGCTGGAAGAGCAGCTTCACGGTGCCGTGGAGGTCGGCCTCGTGTTCCTTCAGCAGGCGCGCCGCGCCGAGGAGCATCGCCGTGTGGCAGTCGTGCCCGCAGGCGTGCATCTTCCCGTCGATCTCACTTTTGAACGCGACGTCCGCGGCTTCCAGAATTGGCAGCGCGTCCATGTCGGCGCGCAGCGCCACGCAGGGGCCCGCCCCGTCGCCGATCGTGGCGACGACGCCGGTCACGGCCACGGGGTGGCGATAGGCGATGCCGAGGGCATCCAGCTCACGGCGGACCACGGCGCTCGTCCGCACCTCCTCGTACATGAGCTCGGGATGACGGTGGATCTCCCGTCGCAGGGCGACCAGCCAGTCCTGGTGCGCCCTGGCGCGCTCGAGCAGGGCATCGGGGGTCGTGGGGGCAGACGACATGCGGGTTCTCCGGCCGCGATCTTCGCGTGGCGGTTCCCGTGTTCGCAAGGGCGCCGGGAGGGAATTCGCCCCTGCCGGAACTTTCCCGCCCGGCCCCGACGCGCCGGCCCACTGGCCATCCCGGTGCGCCCCGCGCACCCGCCGGTGGCTGGACGCCATGACCGTGGCCAGCCATTTGCTGTCGGCAATGACAGGTTCGGCCGGAGCACCGGCCCTTACATGGATACCTGCTTCTGTGCGGATCTGGTCCGGGACGCCCAGCGCGGCGACGCGGCCGCGCTCGAGGCCCTCGTGGAACGGTACCGGGGGCGCGTGGCTGCCTTCTCGCGGTCGATCTGCGTGGACCGGACCAACGCCGAGGACGTCTCGCAGGACACATTGCTCGCCATGGTCCGGTCCCTCAAGCAGTACCGGGGCGACGCCGACCTGGCGAGCTGGCTGTACGCGATTGCCCGGCACGCCTGCCTGAAGCGGCGGCGGCGCACGAAATCGTCGCCGGCGGTGTGCGCGCCCCTCGACGGTCTGGGGCCCGCCGACGCGGACCGTCTCGCCGCGCCCGACGCGAGCCCCGAAACCGTCGTCGCGGCCGCCGAGGCCACGGCCCGCCTCCACGCCGCGATCCGCCTGCTGGAGGTCAGCCAGCGCGACGTTCTCGTGCTCCGCGACGTGATGGGCCTGACGGCGCCCGAGACCGCGCGGGCGCTGGGCCTGTCGGTGGCGGCGGTGAAGAGCCGCCTGCACCGTGCCCGGACCGCGGTCCGCGCGTCCCTCGGGTCAGGCCGGACGACCGCCGCCTGACGCCCGCTCATCGCGCCACCCGCCAGCTCACGCCCACCGACACGTCGCTCGCGCCGTCGGTCAGGCCCAGGCTGACGCTTCCCACGACGCTCTGCCGCCGGCCCACCACCGCCAGCGCCCCGACGGTGAGCGAGACAGGCGGCGCCAGGTCGCCGATGCCGGCCGTCGAACCGGACACCGACGACAGCGCCGACCACCGTCCACCACCGAACATGCGAGCCACGCCCACGCTGTAGGACACGGCGTCGGTGAAGTCGAGGTCCGGAGGGTCGCCGAACTTCCAGACGAGCACGTCCGCCATGAGCGACGTCCGCGACACGACCTTCAGCACGTTGATCCCGCCGGCCACGTCCACCTCTCCGGTGCCTCGGCCCGTGGTGGCGTCCACGAGCGGGACCTTCACGGCGCCGGCCACGCTGACCTGCAGTGCGTACGGCCGGTCGACGACCGTGAGGTCGGCGCGCACCAGGGGATCGCCGAAACCGGACACGGTCGTGGCGCCGAGGTCGGTCGTGGGGGTGGAGTCCAGGCGGATCCACGGCACGGTGAGCGACGCCCGCACCGGACCACCCGCGACGTCTACGGTGTGGAAGACGTAGACGCTGTCGACGCGCTCGGCGGGGTAGCTGCCGCGCACCCCCGCCACCGCCGCCGTGTACCCGGCCGTCTGCGCCGGCGCCGCGGCGGCCAGGCCCGCCACGAGCGCCAGCGCGAGGACGGCCGCGCCACGGTGTTCAGTCACGGCTGCTCCCGGTCTGCGAGCGCAGCCGCTGCTGCATCTGCTCCATCGTCGTCACCATGTCCTGGAGGCCGTCGGTCACGACGTGGAGGCGGTCGCGCAGGCGATCCATGTCCCGCAGCATGTCGCGGTCCTGCGCCATCGTCTGGTCCTGCAGCATCAGCTGGATGCGGTCCATCGACCGGCGCGTCTCGCGCGACTGCGCCTGGACGGCGTCGCAGAGCTGCTGCAGCAGTTGAATCTGCGTGCGGTCCCGCGCCTGCGCACGCGTCAGCTGCTGGCCGAGCGCCTGCTGCATCTGCTGCGTGCGCGTGGCGATCTGGTCCATGCGCTGCTGCATCTGCTGGAGCTGCTGCATCTGTTGCTGCTGCTGCATCTGCTGTTGCTGGAGCTGCTGCTGCTGCACCTGCTGCTGTTGCTGCTGGGTCTGCTGCTTCTGCTGCTCCTGCTGTTGCGTCGTAGGCGGGGGCGGGGTCCGCGGAGGCGCCGGCCTGGCGCCGCCGCTCTGGGCGGCCATGAGAATGGGCGTCGCGATCGCGAAGCCGAGGACGGTCGCGAACGCTGTGAACCTGCTGGACATGTCACACCTGTCGAGGAACCACGTGAACGGAAGGCCCGGGCCGCGCGAGGCGGCCCGGGCAGGACGGCCGGCGTTCAGGGCGTCGTCGCCCCTGTCGCCGGCGCGGATGTGGTGGGCGGCGCCGGAGCCGGCGGACGCCACGGCACGGCCACGAACACGCCGCTCGTGACCGTGGACGGATAGGGCATGAAGCTGGTGAGCACGGCGTTGGTGACGCCGTGATACACCCGCACGATCGGCGCGCCGCTCGGGCCGGCGCCGACGACGATCTCCGCGTGTCCGTCAGCGGTGAGATCCGCCGACGCCACGCGGACGCCGCCGCGGAAGGCGACGTCGAACGGCATGAACTCGCGGATGAGGGCTCCGGAGACGCCGTTGTAGGCGCGAACGAGCGGCGCGCCGCCCGGGCCGGCGCCGACCACGAGGTCGGTGCGCCCGTCGGCCGTCAGGTCCCCGGCGGCCACGAAGACGCCGCCGCGGAAGTCGCTCGTGAATGCGAGGAAGTCGTGCAGCACGGCGCCGGTGGCCGCGCTGTAGACGCGGACCCGCGGCACGCCGCCCGGGCCGGCGCCGACGACCAGGTCGGCCAGGCCGTCTGCGTTGACGTCGCCAACAGCCACCTGCACGCCGCTGACGCCGGCATCCGACAGCGCGACGAAGTCGGCCACGAGCGCCCCGGTGCGGCCGTTGAAGATCCGCACGCGCGCGCTGCCGGTGGCCGCGCCGACCACCAGGTCCGGCGTGCCGTCGCCGGTGAGGTCCCCGGCGGCCACGTGTACGCCGCCCGTGTAGGAGGCCTCGAAGGCGGGCAGCGTCGCGATGAGGGACGCCGTCGCCCCGTTGTAGATGCTCACGAGCGGCGCGCCGCCGGGCCCGGCCGCGACCACGGTGTCGGCCACGCCGTCACCGGTGAAGTCGGCCCGCGCCACGCGCACACCGCCGGTCCACGCCATCGTGAACGGCGCGTACTCCCCGGACGGCACCGCGGTGCCGTTGGGCTCGAAGTGCCGCACGAGGCCGGGGACGCCGGCGTCGGGACCCACCGCGATGACGTTCGCGGACGGATCGATCCGCATCGTGTAGCTGGCGCTGCCCGTGCAGCCCGCCGCGTCGGTCGCGGCGACCGTGAACGAGAACGACCCGCTGGTGGTGGGCGTGCCCGTGATCATGGCGCCCGTGCCGGTGAGTCCCGGCGGCAGCGTGCCGAAGGTCAGCGTGGTGGGCGGCACTCCGTCGGTCGAGAAGGCCGCCGCGTAGGACTCGCCCACCGTGCCGTTCGGGACGGTGAACGGGCGGATGGTGACGGCCACGCAGCCCACCGAGAACACGTTCGAGCCGGTGCTCGGGGCGAAGCGCGTCGAGCCGCCGTAGGTGACCGTGGTGGTCAGGCGCTGCGCGGGCAGGGCCGGCAGCAGGTAGGTCGCCGTGGCCGTGCCGCCGGCCACCGCCGTCACGACCGGCGTGCCGACGGGACCGCCGTTGCCGTCGGTGACCGCGAAGGTCACCGTCCCCTCGCCGATGGGCACCGAGTCGCCCCACGCGACGTGCGCGGTCAGCGGCACGCCCGTCGGAACGGTCGGAACGGGGATGTTCACGGCGTCCACCGTCGTCGTGGTGTCGGCGAGGCCGATGACGAGCGAGCCGGCGCCGGAACTGGTCGCGAACGACGCCGTGCCCGTGTAGACGGCCACGATCGAGAGCGTCGCCGGCGACGTGCCGCCGGGCAGGACGTAGGTGGCGGAAGCGGCCCCGGCCACCACGGGTCCGGAGGTGACGGCCGCGCCGACGTTGCCGCCGTCGGTCGCGCGCACCGAGAAGGTCACGGTCCCGCCGTTGACGGTGGCGGTCGAGTCGACGTGCGCCGTCAGCCCGACCGACTGATCGGTCGCGCGGTAGCGCACGGTCACACCGTTCACGACCGTGTGCGTGCCGGTCCCGCCGCCCCACAGGTTGGCCGGGACCTCGTACTCGTGCATGAACTCCACGACCCGCAGGGCGTCGCTCGCCCACGCGACGAAGCCGGGCATGTCGCCGGCCATCGGCGGCGGCGGCCCGTTGGCGTAGGCCAGCCACTGCAGGAGCTGCACCGTGGTGGGCTGCCACGTCTGCCCGTTGTCCGGCGACTGCAGCAGGAGCGCGGAGCGGTTGAACCAGTCCGTGCGCAGGTACCCGATGGGCGAGAAGTCCACGAACCGCTCGTCGGCGGGGAAGGGGAGTCCAGGCGGCGCGGGCGCGATGGCGCCCATGTCGTCCCGGATCAACGCCGGCAGCGTCGTGACCGGCGCCGCCGTCTCCGGGGTCGCGATGGGGATCTTCAGCAGGCGGTTCAGGTACTGGACGAGGTCCGGCGTGATGATGCCGGTCTTGTCCGCGGCGCCTCCCAGGAACGAGGTGACGAACGCGAAGTCCACGTTCGTGAGGGCCTGCGGGTCCGCGCAGGCGGCCGTGAACGCGGCGCCGTTGAAGCACTGGTTGGCCGACGAGCGCGGCAGGAGCGCGGTCGTGACGCCCCGGAACTTCGCCCAGTCCGCCTCGACGAGCGCCGGATGGTAGACGACGCCCGACGACGGGTCGCCGCCGGGATCGGTGTCCACCTCCAGCGGGTCGGTCTGGATGTGGCCGTACTTGAGCAGGTGACGGTAGATGGCCAGGTTCTCCATCGGGGAGTCCACGGTCTTCCAGGCGCCGCACAGCCCGCTCTGGTCGCACGCCGTGCCGAGCATCAACCGGCCGGCGACGTCCACGTCCACGGCCTCGGCGTCGTTGATGTTCAGGATGATCTCGTCGAAGTGCATCCGCTGGTTGCGTTCCTTCGTGCGTCCGCCGCTCAGGCGGCCGAAGTAGTCGACTTCGACGAGCCGCGACAGCTCGGCGGGATCGGGATCGCAGCTGAGAGGGGCAAAGGGGATCTCGGCGCCGGCGGCATCGACGGGAATCGGGCAGTACGCCCAGTCGAGCACGCCGGACCCGAGGTCGACCCAGCGTTTCTGGAGGATGGGCTGGCCCGTCGTCGCATCGCGCTTGATGTGCACGAGGTCGCCGAGCAGGTCGCCCGTGTGGTCCTGGGCCGCCACCAGGGGCGGCGATGAAGCGACGGCCGCAGCCAGGAGCGCGGCGGCGAGTCGCGGAAGGTACGACGACATGGCTGACCTCCACGAACAGCCGGGGCGGGCCGGGCCGGCGGCCCGACCATGCCCCGCTGAAGGGTAGGGGCCACGCCGTGCGAAAAGGATTCGCGGGGCGATCAGCGCAGCTGGAACTGCACGGTCACCGTCATCAGCACCGACACCGGCTGGCCGTTCAGGCGCGTGGGCGTGTAGCGCCACTGGCGGACGGCCGCGAGCGCCGCGGCGTCGAGGAGGGGCACCGAGCGCAGGACCCGCGCGTCCACGACCGCGCCCGTCGTGTCGATGGTGGCCTCCACGATGACGAGGCCCTGCACGCGCGCCTGCCGGGCGATGGTTGGATACACGGGGGCCGCGTCCTGGATCTTCGTGGGCGGCGCGATGCCCGCGCCGGGCCGCACCACCTGCGGAACCTGCGCGACCGGCGGCGCGGGCGGCGGCGGAGGCGGCGCGAGATCGGCGGCCGATTCGATCGGTCCGGTGACGACGCCCAGGTCCGGGACCTCGGCGACGCGGATGGCCCCGGGATCGATCGTCGGCAGGCCGTCGGGCGCCTCGGTCGGCGCGGCGTCGCCGACGGGCACGGCCGCCGAGGTCCGCGGCACGAACGCCGGCGGCTCCGGCGGGACGAGCGGCGTGATGACGGTCGCCACCAGGTGATCCTTCACCGCCGGCAGCGCTGCCGACGCCAGCAGCGGCACCACGACGAGCGCCACGAGCGCCAGGGCGTGCGCGGCCAGCGAGAGCGGCACGGTCAGGCGCGACCGTGCTCCGACACCCGCGAACGGACGTGTGACGTCTCCGAACAGATCGCGTGCCATGTTCCCCTCCTGCACGCGCGCTCCGGCGAGCGGCGTGATGAAGGGCGACCGTCGGATCCGAGTGTCGCCGGTTGTCTCTGCTTGGACACCGGTGTCGGTGCGGAGTTCCCGCGCGACGCGCAGGCCGGCCATCGGGGATTCCCCGATGCGATGAACCACGCCGCCCGATGGCCCCGGGCGCGCGAGCCCGCCACGATGGCGGCAGGAGGCCGCCATGACCGTGCGCGAACTGATGTCGTCACCGGCGGCGACGTGCGCGCAGGACACGACCGTGCCCGTCGTGGCCAGGTTGATGCGCGATCACGACTGCGGGTGCATCCCGGTGCTCGACGACAACGGCTACGTCGTGGGCATCGTCACCGACCGTGATATCTGCGTGGCGCTCGCGGTGCGCGGCGAGGGCGCCGTGCGCTTGTCCGCGGGCGAAGCCATGACCGCGGTCGTCCACACCTGTCGGCCCGGTGACGGCGTGGCCGACGCGCTGCAGGTGATGCGGCGCTTCCACGTCAGGCGCGTGCCGGTGGTGGACGGCGAGGGACGTCTGCACGGCATCGTGTCCGTCGACGACGTGGCGCGGGCCGCCGGAACCGACGGCGCCCCGGCGCCCGCCGAGGTCGCGTCCGCGATGGCCGACATCTGCCGGCCACGCCGGCACGCGCCCGACGCCGTGGCATGAGTCGCGGGCGCGAGCGCGCCCGCTGGAGGGTGTCGTGGAACACGTGGAGAGCTTGCTCAAGACTGCGCTCGGCGAGATCGAGCGGGTGCTGACGACGAAGACCGTCGTCGGCGAGCCGATCGAACTGGCGGGCAACACGATCGTGCCGCTCGTGGCGGTCGGCTTCGGATTTGGCGGCGGCGGGGGGACCGGCGAGGACCAGAAGTCGGCGTCGGCGAAAGGGGAAGGGGCCGGCACTGGCGGAGGCGGCGGCATCAAGCCCGTCGCCGTGGTCATCGTCGACAAGGACGGCAAGGCGCGCGTCGAGCCGATTCGCGCGGCCGCGTCGGTCGTCGAGAAGATCGGCGAGGCCGTGGCCAAGGTGGTCGAGACGCGCGAGGGCAAGGGACGCACCCCGGCGCCGCCGGCGTCCTGAGCCCGGGAGCGCACGCCCGTGATCTCGACGGTGGCCACCGTGCTGGCCGCCATGGCGGTGGTGCTCGTCCTGGCGATCGCCGTCGCGCTGGCCGTGCCCGTGGACGTGGACCTCGGGCTGCGCGCCGGTGTCGAGGCTGACGCCCGTCCGCTGGACGTGCGCGTGCGCGTTGGCTGGCTCCGGTGGACGTGGCGCTCCGACGCCCCGAGGCGATCCCGCCCCGCGCGTCCGAGTGCGCCCCGTCCGCCACGCCGCAGCGTCGAGCGGCGTGGACGGGGGCTGTCGGGCGTGGCCATGCTGCGCTCGCCGGGGTTCCCGGCTGCGGCGCGCCGCCTCGCGGCCGATCTCGCGCGCGTGATCCGTCCCCGCGAGGCCAGCGGCGTCGTGTACGTCGGACTCGACGATCCCGCGTCGACCGGGGCGGTCTACGGGTGGCTGCAGGCCGTCGAGTGGCCCGTGCGCGGCCAGGGCGGCGACCTGCGGGTCGTGCCGCTCTTCGACGAGGCGCGGCTGGCGGCGGACGCCGACCTCCACTGGCGGATCCGGCCGGCGTCGGTCGTCGGCCCCGTGGTGGCCTTCGGGGTCCGCCCCGCGACGTGGCGGGCGGTCCGCGCGGGGTGGCGCGCGCGTCGCACCGGCTGAGCCGGGTCGGGGCATCCCCTACGCCGGTCTGGGCTCGCCCCGATGGCCGGGCCCGCGAATCCGCGAGAGGCTGGGCGAACGCGCGTCGCGGCTCGTGCCGGGCCGGCGACGCGTGAGACGAGCGTTGCGATGCCCACCACCGCGCCCCGCGCCACCGTCCGGCCGCCCGCCCAGCGGCCGGCCGACGCCGACCCAGGCCGTCCCGCCGCGCCCGCGGACGGCGACATCGTGATCGGTCCGCTGCCGGACGCCCCCCTGCGCTTCGGTCTCCGCCAGGTACCGCACGAGTACCAGTTCGCGTCGCGCCGCATCAGCGAGTGCGTGTCGATTGGACGCCGGTTCGCGACGGCGCACCGTGTGGACGTCTGGTCGGTCGACGACGGCGGACAGCTTCTCCTGATCGAGCGCAATCGCGCGCTGGGACACCGTCGCGGGACCCCTGAGGCCACCGCCACCGCGTCGGTCTTCGCGCTGCGCGGCAGCCGGTGGCCGCCCGCAGGTTCCGATTCGCGCTAGACCGACTCGCCACTAGGCGGGCCGCAGGAGCATGTAGGCGGCGAGCACGAGCAGCAGGCCGGCGAACGACTGTTGCAGCCGGCGCGCGGGGATGTGTCCCGCCAGGTGCCCGCCGGCCAGCACGCCAAGCGACGCGACGCCCGCGAAGATCCCCACCGTGCCCCAGTCCAGGCTGACCTGCTGGCGGTAGCCGGCGAGGCCGGACACGGTGCTCAGCGCGATCACGAGGAGCGCCGTGCTCGTGGCCTCGCGCATCGGGATGCCGCCCACGACGACCAGCGCGGGGACGATCATGAAGCCGCCGCCGATGCCGACCAGGCCGGTCAGCAGCCCCACGCCCATCCCGATCGCGGCGACCACGAGCGGATGCGGCTGGCGTGTCGCGTGCCAGTCCACGGACGTGCGCGACCGGTGCCACATCGCCGCGGCGGCCGACAGCATGGCGACGGCGAGCAGCGTGAGCTGCGTGCCCCCGTCCAGGTAGGCCGCCGCCCGCGCGCCCGCGTAGGACCCGGCCATCGTCGCCGGGGCCATGGCCACGGCGGGCCCCAGGGACAGCGTCCCCCGGCGCCGCGCGGCCACCGCGCCCGTGGCCGCGGCCAGGCCGACCACCGGCAGGCTCATGGCGATGGCCTGCTTGGCCGGGTAGCCCAGCACGTAGGTGAAGACGGGCACCGTCAGAATCGAGCCGCCCCCGCCCAGCAGCCCCAGCGACAGCCCGATGATCGTGGCCAGCATCCACGCCGTGACGCTCATCGGCCGCCGGCTCCCGCGCGTCGCCGGCCCGGCGACGCGGGAGCCGGGCCTGGAGGGGGGGACCCCGGCGCGATCATGGCGGTCAGTCTATGCCACCGCGGCGGACGGCGGCGGGGCCGGGAAACCCCCGTATAATTCACGGCCGGACCCGTGCGGAGGCGAGCCCCAGCCGTGGGAGTCCGGAGGAGACCTCGATGAGCTCGAACACGAAAAGCCGCCGCCGCCTGATGACGGGCCTCGGCACCACCGCCGCCGCCGTGGCGCTCGGCACCCGTCGGACGGCGGCCCAGGGCGCGATGTCGACGTTCACCCCGGCCAGGCACGCCCAGGACGACTGGATGGAGCTGCCGGGCGCGCACCGGATCGTCCTCGACATCACGAGCGCCGCGGGCATGCCCGAAGGCATCCGCTTCGCGGGCAACCTCTACAACGGGTCCAAGACGGGCTACGACCTCGGCGACGCCGACCTGGCCCTCATCATCGTGCTGCGGCATGCGGCCACCCAGTTCGGCTACGGCCAGGGCATCTGGGCGAAGTACGGCGCGCTCCTGGATTCGAAGGCGGCCGAGCCGCCCACCGCCAACCCGTACGACGCGCCGCCCCGCCAGCAGCTCAGCGGCCTGGCGAAGCGCGGCGTGCACTTCCTCGTGTGCGGATCGGCCAGCCTCGGGCTGGCGAGCCGCCTCGCCGGCAAGGACGGCGATTCCGCGGCCATGATGAAGACCATGACGGCCGACATGCTCCCGAACAGCCACATCATGGTGGGTGTGGCCGGCGTGGTCGGCGCGACCCGCGCGCAGGAGCGCGGCTACAGCTACCTGTTCGTCGGTTAGTGGAACATCCCGGGGGCGTCACGGGTCCGACGGGCGCCCCCCGCCCCGTCCACCGAACACCCAACGTCAGGGAGGTCCCCATGTCGCATGGAACGCCGTCGCCTCGTCGTGGCTTTCTGACGCGTCTCGCCGCGGCCGCCGCCGCGTTCGGCGCGTCCGGTTCCGGCGTCCACGCCGCCGAACGCCAGGGCGCCGCGCCCGGCTGGCTCGGCGAGGTGAAGGGGCGGCACCGCTGCCTCTTCGACTTCCCCCGGCACAACAACGGCTGGGGCCTCGTCCACGTCCTCAACTACCTGAACACCTACAACACGGCCTACAAGACGACGGCCGGGCAGGTGGGCGCGGTCGGGACCTTCTACGGGATCGGCAGCGGATCGAGCATCTCGCTGGCGTTCAACGACGCCATCTGGGCCAAGTACGCCCTCGGCGAGTACACGGGCCTGAAGGACGCGAGCGGCACGCCGTATACGCGGAACGTCTTCTACCGGCCGACCGCCGCGGACCGCCACCTGCTGTCCAGCGCCATCCAGGTCCCGAACCTCGAGGCGTTCGGTCAGTTGCTGCCAGCGGCCGGCATCGAGAGCCTGCAGAAGATGGGAACGAAGTTCCTCATCTGCGCCAACGCGCTGGGCGCGTGGGAACTGGAACTCTCCGCGCGCGGCAAGGGCGCGCCCGAGGCCATCGACAAGGAACTGCGCGCGAACCTGCTGCCCGGCGTCACCGTGGTGCCGGCCATGGTCATCGCGATCGAGGAAGCCCAGGCGGCAGGCATCGCCTACAACCGCCAGTGACGGACACCTGGCACTCACCGGTACGTGGAGGACATGACATGACGAGATACATCGGCGCCCTGGCGCTCGCGGCCCTGGCCCTTCCGGGCGTCGCGGCGGCGCAGGCCCCCTCGGTCGATGCGCAGATCGCGACCGCCACCAAGGTCCTGCCGGAGGACTTGCGCGCCGGCGCCACCGTGGTGACCTACGACGAGGCCACCGGCGCCCGCAAGGTGCTGCGCCAGGGCACGAACTTCCTGGAGTGCCAGCCGCGCGGCGAGGACGGCTTCGCCCGCTGCTACAACAAGATCTTCGCGCCGCGCCGCGATCTCGAGGCCAAGCTCCGCGCCGAGAAGAAGTCGGACAAGGAGATCGCGGAGGCCGTGGCCGCAGCGACGAAGGCCGGCACCCTCCCCGCGCCGCCGAAGGCGATGTTCTCGTACCGCGACTACGACAAGCCGGACCGCATCATGAATCTCTGGGTCGTGTCGCTGCCGAACCGCACGCCGGAGAGCGTGGGCGTCTCCACCGTGCCGCAGCGCAACAACGCCCTCAAGGGCGAGGGCCTGCCGTGGATGATGCTGCCCGGCGAGCCGGGGGCGCACGTGATGATCCCGATCAACCCGCCGCCGAAGACGTCGAAGATCACGGACGTCGCCTCCGATCCGATCGTGCAGGCGACACTGCCGCTGCCCGAGGATCTGCGCGCGGGCGCCACCGTGTACACCTACGACAAGGCGACGGGCGCCCGGAAGGTGCTGCGCGCGGGCACGAACCACGTGGAGTGCATGCCGAAGGGGGACGACGGGTTCACCTGGTGCTACAGCACCGCCACGTCTGCGCGCCGCGACTACTCGGCGAAGCTCCGGGCGGAGGGCAAGGACGCCAAGGCCATCCAGATGGCCATGGCCGAGGCGACCAAGAACGGCACCATCCCCGAGCAGCCGTACGGCGTGATGTCCTATCGGCTCTACGGGAAGCGCGACCGCATCCAGCTCCTGTGGGTCCTGTCGGTGCCCGGCGCTACACCCGAGACGATTGGCGTCTCCACCGTGAGCCAGCGCGACAACGCGCTCGAACTGCGCGGCCGGCCATGGCTGATGCAGCCCGGCACGCCGGGCGCGCACGTCATGATTCCGATCAACAAGTAGGTTCGGGTTGGACTCGGAAGCACGGACCCCCTCCCCGTCCGTCGACACCGGGCTCGTCTACGCGCACGGGCTCGCGTCGCTCGTGACGCTGCTGGTCGCGGCGACGTTCGGGATCGTCGTGGCGATCGAGCTCCTGTGGCCGGACCTCGGCGCCGACACGGCGTGGCTCAGCTGGGGCCGGCTGCGCTACGCGCACACGCAGGGCATCATGCTCGGGTGGCTGGGGAACGCGTTCTTCGCGTTCCTCTACCACGCCGTCCCCATCCTCACGGGCCGACCCGTCACGAGCCGCCGCCTGGGTCTGTGGCTCTTCGGCCTGTGGAACTTCGCCGTCGTCGCGCCCGGCTGGATCCTGGTGCTGTCGGGCGTGAGCCAGCCGCTCGAGTGGGCCGAGTTCCCGCTGGCGGTGGACGCCGTCGTCGTGGTGGCCCTGGTGCTGGCGGCCATCCAGTTCCTGCCGGGGTTCTTCGCGCGCGGCCTCGAGTCGCTCTACGTCTCGAGCTGGTACATCATCGGCGGCCTCGTCTTCACCGCGCTGTCCTACCCGATGGGCAACGTGGTGCCCGAGGTGGTGCCCGGCGCGAGCGGCGCCGCCTTCAGCGGGCTCTGGATTCACGACGCCGTCGGGTTGTTCGTGACGCCGATGGCCCTGGCCATCATCTACTTCGTCATCCCCGCCGCCACCCGGCGCCCCATCTTCAGCCACTTCCTGTCGATGCTGGGCTTCTGGCTCCTGTTCTTCCTCTACCCGCTGAACGGGACCCACCACTACGTCTACTCGGTGATCCCGATGGCGGCGCAGATGGGGGCCGTGGCCGCGTCCGCGCTCCTGGGCGTGGACGTCGTGATCGTGGTGACGAACCTGTTCCTGTCGCTGCGCGGATCGGGCCTCCTGCCGCGTGACCCGGCGCTGCGCTTCGTCTCGACGGGCACCTTCTTCTACCTGATCGTCAGCCTGCAGGGCGCCTCGCAGGCGCAGATGGCCGTCAACCAGACGGTGCACTTCACCGACTGGGTGGTCGGCCACTCGCACATGGCCATGCTCGGCTTCGCCAGCTTCGCGGCCGCCGGCGGGCTGGTGCACGTGTGGCAGCGCATTCCGTGGGCGCCGTACAACGAGCGCGCGATCAACCACGCCTACTGGCTCATCACGATCGGCCTCCTGATCATGGTGGTGGACCTCACCGCCGCCGGCCTCGTGCAGGGGCAGCTCTGGCAGTCCGGCGCGCCGTGGACCGACTCGCTCGACGCGACGCGGCCGTACTGGATGATCCGCGCGCTGTCCGGCGTGCCCCTGGCCGGCGGGTTCCTGGCCCTCCTGTGGGGGCTCACGAGCGGTCCCCGCGGCGCGGGGCTCCGCGCGGTGGAGGGCGGCGTCGGGTCGGCGCCCGTCACCGAGATCACGCCCCGCCTGGCCGTCGCCTCGGCGCGCACGGAGACGGCATGAGCGGCCAGACCGGCAACGCCCTCCGCATGTCGTACCTCGTGGCGTCGATCGGCGGCGTCGCGTTCTTCGTCCTGTCCGTCGTGCTGTTGGGCGCCTGGCCACGCCAGGTGCTGGACGAGCAGACGCGGACGATGGGCCCCGAGTACGTCCTGCAGTTGAGCGCGAGCGAGCAGCGCGGACGCGCCATCTACAGCCGCGAGGGCTGCGCCTACTGCCACACGCAGCAGGTCCGCTACCTGCCCGCGGATCGCGCCCGCTTCGGCGCGCCCACGCTGGCCTGGGAGACGCGTCTCGACTACCCGCACCTGTGGGGCACGCGGCGAATCGGCCCCGATCTGTCGCGGGCCTCCGGCACGCGGCCCGACGACTGGAGCTACGCGCACCTCTACGCGCCGCGGTCGGTCGTGCCGCAGTCGGTCATGCCGGCGTACCGGCGGCTGTTCGACGGCGCTCCGGATCGTCCGCGTCAGGACGCGCGCGATCTGGTGGCGTACCTCAACACCCTGGGCCGCGCGCGCGAACTGGGCGCGCCCGACGGCGAGACCCGCGCGAAGGACGCCTGCCACTGTCCCGACGACGCGATGGCGCAGATGGCGTTCGACGGGCCCCTGAACGCGAACCCGGCCAGGGCCCGGCGCTCCACCGACGTGCCGTCCCTGCCGGCGGGCGAGGTGGGCCGCGGCCGCGCGCTCTTCCAGGCGCACTGCGAGACGTGCCACGGCGCCGCGGGCGACGGGGTGGGCCCGGGTGCGCAGGGCTTGCAGCCCGTGCCGGCGAATCTGGCCGAGCACGACTACACGGCGGCGCGCGTCGCCGACGTGCTGTGGAACGGCGTGGCGGGGTCGGCGATGCCGGCCTGGCGCGATCGTTCGCCCGCCGACCTGGCCGCGCTCGTGGAAGCCGTCCGCGCGCTGGGCGCGGGGCGTCCCGAGCCGGCGCTTCCCGAGGCGCTCCAGGAACTGGGACAGCGCGTGTATCGCGCGAACTGCCAGCAGTGCCACGGCGAAGCGGGGGACGGGAAGGGCACCGCGGCGCCCGAGCTGACGATGGCGCCCGCCAACTTCACCAGCCAGCGTCCCTCGCTCAACGAGGCGCTCCGCGTGCTGCGGGGCGGCATCGCGGGCACGCCGATGGCGCCGTGGACCTCGCGCCTGGCGGATGCGGAGATCGTGGCCGTGGCGCAGTACGTGCGGACGCTCTACGGCGGCGACACCAGGGGGACGCGGTGATCTCCGACGTGATCGTGGGCGGCGCCGTGGCCTTCGCGGTGGTCTTCGTGGCCGCGTGGCTGGCGTCGCCCCGGCTCCGGGCGCGCATCGAGCGTCCGAAGCACCAGTTCCAGGAGGCCGTGACCGGGTACGACCGGGCGCGCGGCCAGGAAGGACGACCCTCGTGACGCCTCCCGACGACGCCCGGAACACTCGCGGCTTCGGCCCGGCCATCGCGGCGTCGATCGTGGCTGGTGCCGCGATCGTGGCCGCGGCGCTGACCCTCACCCCGCGCGCGCCCGCGGAGACGGCGGCCGCGGCCCCGGCGGCGCCCGCCTACGCCACCGAGGAGTACGGCCGGCGCCTGGTGGCGCACACGGCGGAGCGCCTGGGCCAGGACCAGTCCGATCCCGAGCTGCGCTACATCGACAGCCGCCTGAACTGCGGCTCGTGTCATCTCGCCACCGGCACCGAACCGGGCACGCTGACCCTGCTGCAGACCGACGAGCACTACCCGCGCTTCTCGGGCCGCGCGGGCGCGATGACCGACATCGAGGACCGCATCAACGAGTGCATGCAGCGGAGCATGAACGGCAAGCCGCTGCCCATGGACAGCCCCGAGATGATCGCGATGGCCTCGTACCTGCGCTCGCTCGGCACGCAGTACCAGGCCACCGCGGCGAGCAAGCTCAAGGCGGAAGAGCCGCCGCCGTTCAAGACGCCCGCCCGCGCGGCCGACGTCGCGCTGGGCCAGATCGTCTACAGCGGGCGCTGCGCGGCGTGCCACGGCGCCGACGGCCTCGGCCTGCTGGCCACGGAGGACCGGTCCAAGGGGTACCTGTTCCCGCCGCTCTGGGGGCCGGACTCGTTCAACGACGGCGCCGGCATGCACCGCGTGCTCACGGCCGCGCGCTTCATCAAGGCGCGGATGCCGCTGGGCGACGCGAACCTCACCGACGACGACGCCTTCGACGTGGCGGCCTTCATCAACTCGAAGCCGCGGCCACAGATGTCGAACCTGGAGAAGGACTACCCGGACAAGACGGCCAAGCCAATCGACAATCCGTACGGGCCCTTCGCCGACGACTTCCCCGAAGAGCAGCACCGGATCGGTCCCTTCCCGCCGATCGACGCGTACTACAAGGCGCTGAAGAAGAAGTAGCCGCGGGACACGCGCGTGGCCAGCATCGGACATCTCGCCGTCGGCATGGCCGCGTCCCGGCTCTCGCCGCCGCCGGACCGCCGGCGTCTGGCGCGCGCGATGATGCTCCTGGCGGCCCTGGCGATGCTCCCGGATGCCGACGTGATCGGCGGAGCCTTCGGCGTGCCCTACGGCGCGCCGTGGGGGCATCGCGGCGCGACGCATTCGTTCGCGTTCGCCCTGGTCGTGGGCGCCGTGGTGGCCGCGGCGGGACCGTGGGCGGGCGCGCCCGCGCGGACGTTCCTGGTGGCCACGCTCGTGGTGGCGAGCCACCCGGTGCTCGACATGCTCACCGACGGCGGCCGCGGCTGCGCGGTCTTCTGGCCGCTGGACGACACCCGCTACTTCCTGCCGTGGCGGCCGCTGCCCGTCGCGCCGATCGGCCTGGGCTTCCTGTCCGCGCGCGGCCTGAAGGTGTCGCTCGTGGAACTGGTGGCCTTCGCGCCGCTCTTCGCGTTCGCGCTGTGGCCCCGGAGGACCGCGGCGTCGGCCGCCCCGTCCACCACCAGCACCCTGGAGGAACGATGACCCGCCTGACCCGCTTTCTCGTGCCCGGCCTGTCGGCGCTGGCCGTGGTCGTCGCCGCGCAGTTGCAGGCCCAGGGTGGCCGGCCGTCCGCGGACCTGCTGTCGCGGATCGACGCCATCGTCCAGGCCCCGATCGCGGCGGGCACGGTGGCCGGCACGTCCGTGGCCGTGGTGCGGCACGGGACGACGATTCTGTCGAAGGGCTACGGCGTGGCCGACCTCGAGTGGAACGTCCCGATGCCGGCGGACGCCACCTTCGAGATCGGGTCGATCACCAAGCAGTTCACGGCGGCGGCGATCCTGCTGTTGCGCGACGAGCACAAGCTGTCGCTCGACGACCCGATCACGAAGTACCTGCCGGACTACCCGACGCAGGGCAAGACGGTGACGCTCCGCCGGCTGCTGAACCACACGTCCGGCATCAAGGGCTACACCGAGATGGAGGCGTTCGGCGACTTCCAGCGCCTGGACAAGCCGCGCCAGGCGCTGGTGGACCTGTTCGCGGCGCAGCCGTTCGATTTCGAGCCGGGGGAGGAGCAGATCTACAACAACTCGGCGTTCTTCCTGCTGGGTCTCGTGATCGAGAAGGTCGCGGGACAGCCGTACGCCGACGTCGTGAAGGAGCGGCTGTTCGACAAGGTCGGGATGCCGAGCTCCTACTACTGCAGCGAGAAGGTGATCCACACGAACCACGCCCACGGCTACGACACCGACGCGACGGGCCTCGTGCTGAAGGACTTCCTCGACCACGACTGGCCGTACTCGGCCGGGTCGCTCTGCTCCAACACGACGGACCTCGTCGCGTGGAACCGCGCGCTGCACGGCGGCAAGGTGCTGAAGCCCGCGTCCTACACGGAGATGACGACGCCGGGGACGCTGAGCGACGGCACGGCCATCCGCTACGGCTACGGCATCTCGGTGGCCGACATCGGCGGACGCCGCGCCATCGCGCACGGCGGCGGCATCCATGGGTTCCTGTCGGAGTCCGAGTACTACCCCGACGACGACCTGATCGTCGTGGTCCTGCAGAACACCGCGGGCCCGTCCGGCCCGCGCGACACGGCGATGAAGATCGCCGAGGCCGTGCTGGGACGGGCGCCCAGCCGCGCCCGGCCGTTCACGGGCGACGCGGCGGCCTATGCCGGCACCTACACCGGCCGCGGACGCGGACGGCCGTCCGCGCTGACGGTTGGCACCGTGGCCGGCGGCCTGACGCTCCGGCGCGGCGAGAACGGCCCGCCGCGACCCCTGGAGTACCGCGGCGGCGAGGTGTTCGCCGATCGCGACACACTGCTGACGTTCGAGCGCCGCGACGGCCGGGTCATGCGGCTCCGGATCGACACCGGGTCCGGGCACAACGTGCTCTCGCGCCAGCCCTGAGCGGGCGTCACTGGAGCGGCGTCACTGAACGGCGGCATGCCGCGGCGTCTCGCCGTCCCGGCTCCGTTTCGCCGCGTCGGTCACTCACACCTCCCGGCGACCTGACCCCGTCCACAGCACTCCCGGGGGCCCCCAGCCCCAGACCTGCCGTCACCCGCCTCCCGGTGTGAGTGTCGGATCGACGATCGACGACGGCTCAAGTCGCCGGGCCAGCGAGACGCCGCGACATGCCGCCGGGCGATGGTGCCGTTGTCCCGCTCGCCGGTCAGGGGAGATGGTCGAGATCGGCGAGGTCCTTGTGGCGTCCCGCCGCGCGCTTGTTGGCCTTCAGATCCTCGAGCGAGATGACCGGCACCGGCACATCGCCCATCATCATCGTCGGGGCACGGTTACGGCAGGTCTCGTATTCCACGCCATCAATGGACGTCAGGATCTCGATTCGGAACGGCGGCACACCCAGGCGCACGATGTTCTTCGGATCGGTGAAGAGGTGCGGCTGGAGCGCCGGGACCTCGAAGCCGAACGTTCGAAGCGCCTGCAGGATGCGGTCGGCATTGTCGTCCGCCGGACGGATCCAGATGTCGAGGTCCACCGTCGCCCGCGGATACCCGTGCAGACCGACGGCGTATCCGCCAACGAGGAGATAGTCAACGCGGTGCGCGTTGAGCAATCTCAAGAACTCTTTGAAGTCGTCCGTCAGTAGCGGCGCGTCCATAAACCGTCCGGCGCATGAGTTCTATCGCAGCAAGGCGCTCGGCCACGGGACGGTCCCACCAGAATCGACGGTCGTCCGGCTCGTCGTGCAGGGACTGAACGCTGACGGCCGTCCGATCGACGCCGCCTGACGCGGAAGACGGCCCATCCACCGGGCCAGTATAGCGGCGCCCGTCCCGAGGCGGTCGCCCCGCGGCATCTCGGTGCGGCCGGGCGCCTCGTCGCCCGCGGGGATGCGAGGCGCCGGTGCCGGGCGTCATGCCACGGCGGCTCGCCGTCCCGGCTCCGTTTCGCCGCGTCGGTCACTCACACCTCCCGGCGACCCGACCCCGTCCACAGCACTCCCGGGGGCCCCCAGCCCCAGACCTGCCGTCACCCGCCTCCCGGTGTGAGTGTCGGATCGACGATCGACGACGGCTCAAGTCGCCGGGCCGCCGAGACGCCGCGGCATGCCGCCGGGCGACGGCGTCGCCGTCCCGCGCGGCCCAGGCCGGAAAGTCTCCGCGCTGCGAACGGAAACGGACCCCTGACTTGGAGACGGCCCGGGCAGGTTTGCCTCTGTCCGGCGGGACATGCGCCCCGCTGGGAGGGCCAGCTGGGAACGACCCTTCCGGGCCGGGCGTCATACTGAGGTCTGGGTTCGTCTCCGCCCGCCTCGCATGCTGTCGATTCCCTTGCTTCCCCTCCGACGCCCGGCGTCGTGTCTCGCGGTCGCCCTGGCCCTGTTCCTCAGCGCCCCCGACCTGCGCGCAGCCAGCGTCCAGCCCGATCCCACCACCATCACTGGCGTGGTCCTGGACGCTCAGTCGCACGCGCCCGTGGCCGGCGCCGACGTGCTGGCCGGCGGCGTCCACGCCACCGCTGGCACGGACGGCCGCTTCCGCCTGGTCGTGTCCGCGCTGCCAGTGGACGTCGTGGCGACGGCCCAGGGCTACTTCCCGCTGACAGCCACGGTGGCGACGGCCACGGCCGGCGTCGCCGAACTGGAGTTCGCCCTGGTGCGCGATGCGGCCTTCACGACGTCGGTGGCGGTGGTGGCGTCGGCTCCGGCGGCCGCCCCGTCAGTGGAGACGGTGGCGCCCGTGCAGGTACTCCGCACGCCAGGTGCCCTCGACAACGTGTATCGCACCCTGCAGACGCTGCCCGGCGTCCAGGCCACCGAGGAGTTCGGCAGCCGCCTGTCGGTGCGCGGCGGCGCGCCGGATCAGAACCTCACGATGATGGACGGCGTGGAGGTCCACGACCCGTACCGGCTGTTCGGCCTCACCAGTGCCTTCAACCCGGAGACGATCCAGCGCTTCGAGCTGGCCACGGGCGGGTTCAGCGCGAAGTACGGGGACCGCCTGTCGTCGCTCCTCGTCATCGAGAACCGCGACGGCCGGGCCGGCGACGGCTTGAACGGGTCCGCGTCCCTCAGCATCACCGACGCGAACGTGGTCTTCGAGGGCGGCCTGCCGAAGAAGGCCCGCGGCTCCTGGGTGGTGACGGGCCGGCGCACGTACTACGACCTGGTGGCGGCACGCCTCACCGATCAGGACTTCCCGGGCTTCAAGGACCTCCAGGCCCGGGCCACGTGGGCGCCGAGCGCGTCCACGCGGCTGACGGCCTTCAGCCTCACCAGCCGCCAGGCCGCGGCCTTCGACGTGGACAGCACCGACGCGAACGGCGAGTTCAACGACGACACCGACAACGACCTCGCCTGGCTGCGCCTGGACGCCACGCTCTTCGGGCGCGGGCAGTCGCGGACGATCCTCGGCTACTCCGACACGCGGTCCACGTTCGGCGTGGACGCCGCGTTCCGGAACACGAGCCAGCGCTCGAACGTGCCGGACGAGGACGGCGTCGCCACCGCGAACGTCGTCTTCGAGCGCGCGCTCGGCGCGCGCGACTTCTCGATGCGCCAGGAGCTGGCGTGGGCGCTCGGCGGCCACCTGCTGGAGACGGGCGCCGACGTGCACCGGCTCACCACCTCGCAGCGCTTCGAGATCAGGGGCGATCGCAATCCAGTGGCGGCCAATGGGTCGAGCGTGCAGGGCGGCGCGGGCCTGCCGGATCTCCTGGCCTCCACGGCGCGCGGCGGCCGCGGCGGCGCCTGGCTGCAGGACACGTGGCAGGCGCTGCCGGCGCTGTCCGTGCAGGCTGGCCTGCGCGTGGATCGCGCCGGGGTCACGAGTGAGACGCGGTTCTCGCCGCGGCTGTCGGTCACGTGGGCGCTGAACGGCGCCACGCGCATGATCGCGGCCGCCGGGGGCTACACGCAGAGCCCGGGCTATGAGAAGCAGGCCCAGAGCGACTACGTGCTGGACTTCACGAACGGCGCCGTCCGGTCGCTGGTGAGCGAGCGGGCGTGGCTGGCGTCGGCGGCGCTCGAACGGGACCTGGCCGGCGGCATGACGGCGAAGGTGGAGGGCTACTACAAGCGCTTCACGGACGCCCTCATCGGCCGGCTGGAGCCCGAGAGCGAGCGGCTGGCGCGCCTGGCGCGCTACGACTTCCCGGCGACCCTCCAGGGCGAGCTGCCGGTGCAGCCGCTCATCACTACCGTGCCCACCAACGACGGACGGGGCACCAGCTACGGGGTGGACGTGTACTTGTCGCGCACCGGACGGCGGCTGTCCGGCTGGACCAGCTACACGTGGGGCCGGGCCCAGCGCGAGGCCTACGGGCGCACCTTCCCGTTCGAGTACGACCGCCGCCACGCGTTCACGGCCGTGGCGTCGTACTCGTTCAGCCCACGCTGGGAGGTGGCCACCACCACGCGCGTGGCGTCAGGCTTCCCGCGCACGCCGCCGCTCGGCGTCCGCGTGGCCGGCCGGGAGGACGTGCTGGATCTGGACGCCGACGGCATCACCGACGAGATCCTGCCGGCCCGAGACGTCCGGGGCCTGCTGGAATACGTGGTGGACTACGGCGGCGTGCCCAACCTGAACTCCGCGCGCCTGCCGGTCTTCGCGCGCGTGGACGCCCGGGTCACCTGGCGACCGCGAGGCAGCACCGGCCGCTGGGAGCTGTACGCCGAGCTCATCAACGCCCTGGGCCGCAAGAACGCCGGCGCGCTCTCCCCGGAGCTCGTCTACGACCCCGCGTCCGACCGTCCGGCCATCACCGAGACGCGCGACCAGTCCATCCCGCGGCTCCCGACGATCGGCGTGCGCTTCCGGTTCTGAGCGGCCGCGCGCCGTCACCTTGCCTCATAATCACGCTCTGCGGCTGGGCGACTCCGCGCCCGCCGGGGATGCGAGCGGTCGCCGGGCAACCGTTGGGTTCCGTCGCGAGGCACCGGCAGATTTGTCGCCACCCGTCGCAGCAGACCTATCCCGCGTGGCACCGAATCGCAACCGCGGGCTGCCAACCCGCCTCGCGCCACCGAACAGCCCAGCCCACCCCTCGGGTGGAGCGCGACCTGCAGCAGACCACAGCCGCCGATCGGGACGAAGCCGCAGGGCGACGCGGTGGGTTCGGCAAGACCATCCCCGATAAGCGTTCCAAACCCGCCGCCTCGGCAGGCGGCGACGGGCCACCGCCTTCGATCTGGCGACCCCCGCCACTGGACTGGCCTGCGCAAGTAGGTTTTGGGCATCACATCGGGCTGGTGGTCAATCACGTAGCGCACAACTGCGCCGCCTTGGATAGTTGCTTGCACCGACGCCAGTCGCAGTCACCGCGCTGGTCGGGCCTCCGCGAAGCCACCAACAAGACGCGTTGACCGTTTGACACATCCGGAATAGATTTCCGCCAGCGCGATCCAAATGGAGTAGCCAACCAACGCAATGCGACTCACACCCTCAGATCCTGACATTCAGACAATCATCGCCAGGATACGGTCGAAGGACATCGACCTTCAGCCCCACTTCCAGCGGGGTGAGGTCTGGAGTGACGAGCGGAAGCGAAAGCTCATCGACAGCATTCTTCGCAATTGGCACGTGCCGCCCATCCATGTCGTCGAGAACGCAAAGTCCGGCATCTTGGAAGTGCTCGACGGACAACAGCGGCTAGTCTCAATCCGTGACTTCGCCGAGGGGAAGATCAGGGTCGACGGGTCGATCCAGCCCCTCGACGTCGGAATTGAGTCGCTTGACGGGCTGTCGTACTCGGAACTGCCGCCCGTGTGGCGACGGAAGTTTGATCAGTTCACAATTCGTGTTTTGAGAGTCACGGAGCATACGCCGGCGGAACCTGCGGAATTGTTTTTTCGGCTGAACCAGAACGTTGCGCTTACTACTGCCGAGCAGAGAAACGCATTCTTTGGTCGGGCAAGGCGACAGGTTCGCGAACTGGTTGAAGAGATGGAGATCGCAGGAGTAAGCCGGGACTACATCGGATTTTCAAACTCCAGGATGGCTTACGACGATGTCGTCGCCAGATTCTGTGTGTGTCTCGACAATGGCAGCCTGCTGATCAAGATAACGGCGCAGCTGCTGGCCGACATCTATCGCTCCGACGCTGGATTTTCTCAGCGGGTTCTCGCGACGGCTTCAGAAGTGCTTTCTTTCTTCGCAGAAGCTCGAGGTGTGTTGAAGCAGTCTATCAGGCTAAACAAGGCCACCCTGTTTAGCTGGTGGTGCTTTATTGCTCTTGGGCAGCGTCGCCACCGTGGCCAGTTTCGCTTGGACCTATTCGCGGCGTTCTTGGAGTTCTTCGAGGCTTATCGAAATCGACACTCGCGGTCGTTTTTCAAGATTCCGCTGCCGGACGAACGTGTGCGGGAGGATGACCCGTTCCTCACGAATCTGATGACGGTCTATAGTGACCGAGCCGCGTCGCGTGTAGCTGACCCATCGTCCATTGTGGCTCGCGATGCGGTGATTTGGGTGTTTTTCGAGCACTTCGTCGGAATCCATGGCGGCCCAAGGCAGGACGGGCAGGTCATTGCCCTAGCGCGACAACTTCGAGCCTATCCGCCTGGCAGTATTGACGACGTTGTAGGCAACCTAGTTGCCAGCGGCTGGGGAGAGCTGCGGTGAAGTCTGCCCGAGCGAAGGACTATTGGAGGGCGGTGTACCGCGCGACCTATCCATATCGACTAGAGCAGGTCCAGTTTAGTCAGATTCCAGGGATCGCGGATGGCACCGTCAGGATGAGAGGTGCCATCACAGCTCTCTGTGGTGGGAACGGAGTTGGTAAGTCGACTCTGCTAAATGCCGTTTGCGCAAGCCTCGCATCTGATGTTGCCAGCTATCAGAAGGGACGCCTCGAGGCAGCGCAACTTCATGCGACCGTGGCCGGAGAGACCTTTTCCGGAGTGGTGTCGACGACCGTCGCCAGCGCGGAGCGTATGGTCGGCGATGGCAGCTCTGTTGACCGCATCGCAGAGGCGGAGTTGATCGATCCAGGGCTCGGCAGCCAGCGAATGATCGAATTCTTTCGCGAAACAACCAACCTGTCGGAGCTAATAGAGGGGTACGAGCCGACTGTGCTCGAGAATGAAGACTTGCGTGCACTAAGCTACATCGTCGGGAAAGACTACGAGCGTTGCGAAACCTTCGAGCTGGATGCCTTCGAGCCACCCAATGTGGTGCCGTACTTTCGCGTCAGAGCGGGTGGTGTTGAGTACGGCTCCGAATCGATGGGTCTCGGCGAGATGGCTCTCCATCTAACGTTCTGGCATCTCAAAAGTGCGCCTGCCGGTTCGGTGCTGATTGTCGAAGAGCCAGAGGCGCATATCTCCCCGAGGTCGCAGACGGCGCTCCTCGACGTGATGGCATGGTTGAGCGTCGAACGCAAGCTGTGGATCGTCCTGACGACGCATTCGCCAGGAATCTTGACGCGAGTGCCTTCGGAGCATATTCGCCTAGTCTTTAGAGCTGGCAGCGAAGTCAGAATCATTGACAAGCCCACAGACGAGCAACTGTCGGGGACTCTTGGAGTTGTGCCAAGGCGAAACGTCATTGCCCTAGTCGAGGACACTGCTGCCAAGGCGTTTGTCGAGGCATTGGTCGCAAACTCACCGGAGGGTCTTGAGAGCCGCGTGGATGTCAGGGCATGTCGAGATGCTGGAACGCTGCGAGCCATCCTGGAACGGTTCCCCGCTGGGAAAAGTGACGACGGAGCCAAGATTGTCGGGCTGCTGGATGGAGATCAGCGCCATGAGCCGGCAGCGAAGACTTCTTGGCCGGTCGGTTATCTGCCTGGCGAATCTGGTGTCGAGCGGATCCTACGATCACAATTCATTGATCCTACCCGCGTGTCGCGGCAACTTGGCATCGACGAGAACCGGTTCGTCGTAGCGCTGTCGGAAGTCGCTGGCCGCGATGACCATGATTGGCTGATCGACCTTGCGCACCGGTGCGGCGCGTCGATCGAGCATATGGTGAAGGCACTCGTTCGCGAGTGGATACTCGGCGACGGTGCAGACGCGTCAGCTGAAGTGCTCGCGATACTAATGGCGTCGGCTTCGCCGGAGTCCGGCGCGACACACTGCTGGTAGCCGCAGAAAGGCGCAAAGCCACGTTGCAGCGGCGTCAAAGCTCCCCAGGCCTCGAGATAGTTGGCCCCCCGCGAGAGCGGTCGGGCGGAGCGGGCATGACGTCTCCCCGCCTGGACCAGCGGCCGGCGTTAGAGTCCCAGGACGTGGTGGAAATTCGGTAGGGCGAGCGGCGTAGACAGCCGAGTCGCCATCGCGCATCGTTCCGTGAGTTCTCTCTAGCCGGAGAAGGACGACACGGAGGTGATGACGCGATGGCGAAGCCCAGGATGGATCTGCCGGCGTTCGTTGGCAAGCTCCTCGAGGAACAGGACGGGGATGTGCTGCGGGAAGGGATTCGGGTGCTGTCCCAGGCGCTGATGGAGACGGAGGTGGCCGGGCTCATCGGCGCGGACCGCCACGAGCGCACGGGCGAGCGGGCGACGTACCGCAACGGCTACCGGCTGCGGACGTGGGACACCCGGATGGGCACGATCGAGCTGGCGATTCCGAAGCTGCGCACGGGGACGTACTTCCCGTCGCTGCTGCAACCTCGCCGTCGCGCCGAACACGCGCTGTTGGCGGTGGTGCAGGAAGCCTACGTGCACGGCGTCTCGACGCGGAAGGTGGACGACCTGGTCAAAGCGCTCGGCGTGGATGGGATCTCGAAGTCGGAGGTCTCGCGCGTGTGCGCGGAGCTCGACACGGTGGTGGCCGCGTTTCGCACCCGGCCGCTGACCGGCGAACATCGCTACCTCTGGGTGGACGCGACGTACCACAAGGTCCGCGTGGATGGCCGCGTGATCAGCCAGGCCACGGTGGTGGCGGTGGGCATCACGAGCGACGGCGACCGCCAGGTGCTGGGCGTGGAGGTGGGGCCGTCGGAGGACCGCGCCTTCTGGACGGCGTTCCTGCGGAGCTTGGTCAAGCGCGGACTGAAGGGCGTGCGCCTGGTCATCTCCGATGCCCATGAGGGCCTCAAGCAGGCGATCAGCACGGTCCTGAGCGGCACGACGTGGCAGCGGTGCCGGGTGCACTTCATGCGCAATCTGCTGGCGACGGTCCCGCACGGGGCCCGGGAAGCCATCGCGGCGATCGTCCGCACGATCTTCGCGCAGCCGGACCACGCCTCCGCGATGAGCCAGCTCCGCAAGGTGGCCGACGGCCTGCGCCCGCGGTTTCCGCAGACGGCCCGCCTGCTGGAAGACGCCGCGGAGGACATCCTGGCCTACCGCCATCTCCCCCTCGAGCATCAGCGGCAGCTCCACAGTACGAACCCGCTGGAGCGCCTGAACAAGGAGATCAAACGCCGCTCGAACGTCGTCGGGATCTTCCCGAACCCCGCGGCGGTGATCCGCCTCGTGGGCGCCATCCTGCTCGAACAGGACGACGAGTGGGCGGTCGCCGAGCGGCGCTACTTCAGCGCCGAGTCAATGCAGCAGACGGTGACGCCGTCGCTGTCCACCACGGCCCAGGAGATCCTCGCCGCGATCGCGTAGACGGATATCAGCTCACGGATCGGGCGATCCGATTTCCACCACTTGACGGGACACTACCCGGCCGGCTTCGGAGCCCGGCGCTCACAGCGGGATTGCGGTAGTCTCGTCGAACGGTTCCCGTGACGAGGAACTTACGTCGTAACCTAGCTGATCCAGTATCCAACGATCGAACCGATCAGACCAGTCGCCAACTCGCGCCGTGACCTGCCCGCCGTCGTCACCACGGTCGAACACCACGCTCGTGGCGCTGTGGGTCACGTCCAGGGCGCGGACTGGTGCGACGGCGTGAGCCGCTATCGTTCCCGGTGCGATTGCCATGGCCGCCAGAGTGGGGGGAACGACCGGCATGCGTTCGGGTGCGACCCAGGATGTACGTTTGCCACCGATTGGGGCGGGCGGGGCGTGCGCCGTACCCCATGCTACTGCCTCAGACCCAGGACGCCGCGTAAGCTCCCCTGTCAAGCAGACCGTTCCCAGGGAGACTGTTCGGCTGATGAAGGCCTCGGGAGAAAGGTCAGCGGCGGCACCCGCCCGAGGCTGTCATGGGGCCGCTCGGCGTTGTAAACCCGGAGCCACGCAGTCGTGAGCGCGCGCAGCTCCGAGATGGATCAAAGAGGTGCGCGTTGAGCACCTCGGTGCGATAGCTCCGATTGAAGCGTTCGATGTAGGCGTTCTGATCCGGCTTGCCCGGCTCGATGTAGTGCGTGGCGACCTGGTGCTCCGCGCACCAGTCGACGAAGGGCTGCGCCGTGAATTCGGGCCCGTTGTCCACGCGCACGGCTGAGGGCCGGCGATGCAGGGCCACGAGCTCGTTGAGGACGCGGACGACCCGCCGACTGGGCAGAGAGACGGCCATGCCGACCTCCAGGCACTCGCGGTTGCCTTCATCGAGGACGGTCAAGAGCCGGACGCGCCGGCCGTCGTAGAGCGTCTCGGTCATGAAGTCGAGCGCCCAGGTCTGATTCAACATCGGCGGCGCGACCAGGGGCTGGCGAATCCGGCGCGGCACCCGGCGGGTCGTTCGCCGCGGCAGATTCAGCCGGAGCGCGCAGTACACGCGATGCACGCGCTTGTGATTCCACGGGCGCCCTTCCGCGCGGAGCCGGTCGAAGAGCTTCCAGAAGCCCCAGCGCGGATACCGCGCCACGGCGTCGGTGAGCCCCGCGATCACTGCCGCATCCCGGCGACTGGCCGGCACTGGTGGGTCGTAGTACGCCGCCCGCGAGAGCCTCACCACGCGACAGGCCTGCCGAATGGACAGCGGGTGCTCGCGCACCAGCGCCTCGACCACCTGTCGCCTCGCAGACGGCCTCACCACTTTCGGTTCAACACATCCTTGATCGCGGTATTCTCCAGGGCCAGGTCGGCGTACATCCGCTTCAACTTGGCGTTCTCTGCCTCGAGCTCGCGGAGACGCTTCACGTCTGACACCGACGCGCCCCCATACTTGCTCCGCCACTTGAAGAACGTCGCTTTGCTGACGCCGTGCTTGCGGAGCAGCTCGGCGACGGGTACGCCGCTCTCCGCGTCCTTGAGAATCCCGACGATCTGCGTCTCGCTGAACTTCGACTTCCGCATGACCGCTCCTTCGCCGAGAGCAGTCTACCCAGAACTGTTCGGGCACCGGGGGAGCTTACGCCAGGACAGCGTCGCGGAGCTGTAGAAGTCCTCGCGCCGATGCCTCGCGAAATGCGGTTGAGATCTGGCCTTTAGGCTGCGCATGTGCCGGCGACCTCGACCAAATCGAGAGCGTCAGCGCCGCGAAACTTCTGTTTCGCGTCCGTCTATTGCTCCAGAGCGGGGGGCTATGGGCACATTCCGGAGAAGCGGGCGCCAATGGCATCAGTTGGCAGTCATGTGGTTCGTGTGGACACCGGCATTGGCTGCGGCACAGGGCACAACGGTCAACGATGCCGTCGCCCTGGCGCTAAAGCAGGCGTCGGCAGCGCAGCAGGCCGTGGCAGAGGTGGCGAAGCCTGAAGCGAGCGCCGCCGCGAAGGAGGCGGAAGCGGCAGCGAAGGCCGCGAATGGGGCCGCCGAGGCTGCTGGCGCGCTGGCCAAAGCCACTGAAGCGGCGACATCGACTGTAGATGGCCTAAAGACCGCTTCGGCGGCCGCGACAAAGGCGGCCGCTGGCGCCGTTGCGGCAGCTGAGGCGGCGGCTGCGGCCGCCGCGACAGTGGCTAACGCGATAGTTGCCGATCCTTCGAAGGCGACCGCGAGCAAGGCGGCCGCTGCTGCAATCGTAGCGGCCAAGACCGCGGGTGATGCCGCGAGCAAGGCCACCGCGGCCCTGGCCCAGGTGAATGGAGCTTCGACACTGGACGCCGTCCGAAAGGGTTCAGCCCTCGTCGCCGAGGAGGTCAGGAGGGCCGCCGCTTCTGTCGCTGCCACAGCCAGCGAGTGTGCCCTAGCCGCGCTGGAGGGAGCCAAGCCGTCTCAAGTGGTAACCACCGAGCGGGACGAGAACGTGCTGGCCGCGCTCCGGGCTCGGATCACCGGCGGAGCCATCTTCTTCAATGGGCCGGTAAACATCGTACGGAGTGAGGACCTCGCAACAGCGGAGTTCAGGTCTGACCAGTTTGGTCAGGCTGCTACTTATTTGGCCCTTGAAGCCCAGCCGCGTCTGTGGTCGGCCGAGTGGGGGTCGTGCGGACGGCCACTTCGCTCCGAGGAAGAGCGGAAGCTCTGTCGAGAAGCCCGAGCCCGACTTGTGGCGGACCGTGGATACAATCGTCTGTATGTCGATCCGTTCGTCAACGTCCGGCTGACCACGATACCTGTGGCTGGCGCCGCCCCTTCCTCGGCCGTCACCGCGGTCCAAGTGCCCACTCCTGCGTTCCTGCAGTCTCAGAAGGCCGCTCAGGTCCAGCTCGGGGCTATGGCCGGGACAAACTTCGGAAAGTTCCCGATCAAATCCAGTGACTTCCATTGGGGCGTGGGTCCCGTGTTCCGCTACATGCTACAGAACGTCACCGACTCGCAACGCGCCCTGCGACTCTGGGACGTCGACAATGACCTCTTCAAAATCTGGACCGTAGGTGCCAGGATAACTCTGTATGAGAAAGACCAGTTCGTCGGAGAGTCTCCACGGCACGGCTGGGCGCCGGCCGCATACGTAGACGCCTCGTTCGGCCGCTTCGAGAACTTCGAATCCGCACTTGGGAAGACGCCTGGGGCGACGGCGTGCCTCAAAGACCCTAGCGGGTGTCTGGCCACCGGCGTGCCGAGCGACGACGAATTCGAAGTCAGCAGTGCGACGCGTGCGTATGTCGAGGCTCGCGTCTACCTACAGTTCCTCTATCTCGGCTTCGATCTCAATACGGGCAGAGGAGCAGATGACCTCCGCTTCATTGCCGGCTTAACCGTCAAGCTGGATCGGTTCATCACCAGACGCTGAGTTATCCGACCGCGAAAGGAGGCCAGCGTGTGGCTCAGCGTGCTAACGATGTCGTCTGGGGTGTTGCAGAGCCAGGCCATCGCACGGGCGGGCCCTTGCCGAGGAAGCACCATTATCCCTGCCTTCGCGACCAGGTGCCGCCCGATGGCCTCGGAAGTAGCCAAGCGAGCACGCGACCATCATCATGTCTCTGTGAACGAATGCGACCTCGCACCTAAAAGGCGTTGCCGGAATGGAGGGCGCGCATGAGTAGTCTGATGGCGCGATCGAGGTGTCGCTGCGTGCGTGTGTCGGCGCTCGTGGGCCTCCTAACCATGTGCGCCGCGACAGCGGCCGCAGAAGACCCGACATACTGCCGTGATGGGGGACCGGTACTCGACAATGGGCGTGTATGGTGCGCCGACGAAGCGTCCTTATCACTGAGGCAACTGGTCGAGCGTGTTGCGCCGATCCTGTGGCTCTCTCCCGACGAGCCTGTGACAGATCCCAGAGGGCCGTGGGCACTGCCCTGGGAGGGCGTGAAATCGAGGCGTACCGCGGTCTACGTAGATGCGGTGCTCGTCGGCGCGCCGTCTCCGACCAACCCATTTGACCGAGTGCCAGTGGAGTGGACCGAACCGACTAGCCTTGTAGGTCTTAGATTTGTTGAACTTGGCTTCTTCTTTTACTACCCGACCGATACAGGCGTCGGAGGCCACAAGTATGATCTTGAAAAAGCGTGGTTCCGGCTAGCTGTCAACCCACCCTCTGCAGACCCGACGTGCGGTTATTCGGTATACCTTGTCGCGATCAAATCCCACGCTCACGGCCTCGACCTGTTCTCGAACTGGCTTGACATATCCTCTGAGCCGTCGGCGTGGCATCGTGTAGCGATGCCTCCGACTCTATTTGTCGAAGAGGGAAAACATGCCATGGCGCCAGACGCGAACGCGGATGGTCTCTACACACCGGGCTTCGACACCACTCGGAATCTCAACGAAGCGTGGGGCGTGCGTGATGTCACAAGTAGTGGAGATCTGTTTCCGCCGGCTTATAGGGGCTTCATGACAAAAGGGAGGCGAGCGAGTGAGCGACTAAGAGCTCAAGTGTCATGCCAACCGGCGTTCGCAGAAGACCGTGGAAACGACATCGGTCACACATATGAAGTAATACCTCTCGATGCGGACATTGTGAGGCGATGCGATTCGAATGTGGATAGGCCGTCTCGCAAGCCGCGCATCCTTGACGTCTGCGGCGAGCTGCGCCGCGTGAAAGGTGTGTCCGGGTTCTACTCGAGCGACCGAAAGACGTTAATCATTAGAGACCTTGGCGTGGCGGCGCGTGTCAATGGTGAGTTTTGGGGACCGCGTCTCAGTGGGCCGAGGCTAGAAGTGCCGCGAGTCGGCGGATGGGCCGGACTAAGCATGTCCGTCGGCCACAGCAGCCGACTGGAGACGACTTCGGTGTCGATTGACGTCTCGTACACGCCGAGTCTTTCTCGATGGGCGTCGTGGTACGCAGCCCTCGGCCTCGAGTGGGTTGACAAGATTCGCGTTACGCAAGAGCTGGCCGACGATCCGAGGAACGTTCGCTACTGGCGGTATGACAGGGCACCGGTGGGAGGGCTGGCCGACGCGCTTTTGCTGCCGGCTCTAGAAGGCGGCTACCGGTTTCGTGTGCCGTGGAAGAACAGGCTATTTGGACTGGATGTGGGCGTGCGCGTTGATGCAGCCAGAATTCTCGCGAGCCCGAGAGTCACCGCAGCGCTCGGCCTTGGGCCATTTTAGTCGGTTCGGCTTGAGCACGGTGCGACATTGGAGCAGCGTCGAGACGTAGCACCGCCAGACAGACGTTGGTCTACTAACGAGACAGCTCGCAGCTTGGCCATCGCCTTTGCGCGGTAGGGCGAGAGCGCGCCATTAGACAGGCATCGCTTGTGCGCCACCGCTCACGCCTCAGGTGACCGCGGCGGGCGGACGAACGCCGCTGCACTGCCGGCGCTGGCAAGCGCGAGGACGGCGGCAAGGCCCATCACGGTCCGGTAGCCCGCCAAAAACGCCTCATCTACGTCTCTCCTGAGCGCCGCTTCCAGCTCCGGGTCCCCCAGGGCGGGCACTTCGGCGGCCGCCCACTTCGTGGTCTGGTCCAGCAGCACCTGACGCGCCGCGGCGGGCACCGGCCGGGCATCCACTCGGGACTGTAGCTCACGGCCGAACACCCCGCCCACCACGGCGCCGAAGGCCGCGATGGCGAGGGCGCCCGCGGTTCTGGCCACGGCGTTGTTCACACCGGCCGCCACACCCGACCGCGCCTCAGGCACCGACGACATCACGGCGGTCGTGAGCGGCGCGACCGTCACCGCCATGCCCAGACCGAGCACGGCGACGCCCGGCAGGATCGCGGTCCAGTACGACCCGCTCAGCCCAGGCACCGCGAGCGCGGCGAATCCCGCGGCCGCGATGAGGGGCCCGACCGTCAGCGGCAGCCTCGCGCCAGTGCGCGCCACCAGCCCGCCCATCCATCGCGACAGCGCGAACATGAGGGCGATGAACGGCAGGAGCGCCGCGCCCGCTTCCGTCGCGGCGTAGCCGCGAACCTGGATCAGGTACAGGGGCAGGAAGAAGAGCGCGCCGCCCAGCGCGGCATAGAGCAGGAAGGTCAGGAGGTTGGCGCCCGCGAACGTGGGCGACCGGAAGAGTTCGAGCGGCAGCATGGGCGCTGCGGCCCGCCGCTCGACGCGGACGAACAGCGCCAGGCAGAGCACTCCAGCCGCCAGCAGGCTCCACGTGCTCGCGTGCGTCCAGCCGCGCTCCGACCCATCCACCAGCGCGTACACGATGGCCGCGAGTCCCAGACTGGTGAGGGCGGCCCCCGTCCAATCGACGGCGAGCGGACGCCGGCCCGCCGGCCGGGGCAGGCGGGCGACCATCGACAGCACGAGCACGCCCACCGGGACGTTGATGTAGAAGGCCCAGCGCCACGACTGGTGCTCCACGAACCAGCCGCCGACGACCGGACCGATGGCAGCCGCGATGCCGCTGAAGGCCGACCACGTGCCGATCGCGCGGCCGCGCTCGTCCTCGGCGTACGCGTCGCTGATGAGCGCCAGGCTGCCCGGGACCAGCAGGGCGGCGCCCAGGCCCTGGATCGCGCGCAGCCCGATCAGGACGCCCATCGTCGGCGCCAGGCCGCAGCCCGCCGAGGCCATGGTGACGATCGCGACGCCGGCCGCGAACGTGCGTGCCCGTCCCATCTGATCGCCGAGTGAGCCACCGACCAGCACGAGCGACGACAGGACCAGCGAGTACGCCTCCACCACCCACTGCAACTGGGCCGCGGTGGCCGACAACTCGTCGGCCATCGCCGGGAGCGCGACGGTCGTCACCGTGCCGTCCACGAACGCCATGCTCGAGCCGAGGATGGCGACGGCGAGCGTCCAGGGCCCGGACGGGATCGTCCGCGCGCAGGGCCTACCTTGCACGGCGCCGGTGTCACAGGGTGTCCGGACGAACGTGGACATCGCGCGGGTCTACGGGTGGGCCGCCCCGACCATGGCCCGACCCTCGCAGGGGCTCTGGCTGGGGCGGCCGGTCGCGGACGGCGCCCGCGATCAGCCCGGCAGGGGCGGCATCGGCAAACCCGGCGTGCCGAAGACCATCTCAGTGATCGCCTTGATGCTGCGCTGCCCGTACCGGAACGGCACGACCAGCCGCAGCGGCGCGCCGTGCCGCGGCGGAATCGGCTCGTCGTTCATGAGCCACGCCAGCATCACTTGCGGATGGCGGACGACGCTCAGTGGCTCGTCCACGTACGCGCGGTCGGAGGCCACGAAGCGGCAGTAGTGCACGCCCGGCACCAGGCCCAGCGTGTCGGCGAAGTCGGCGAAGCGGACACCCGTCCACGTCACCACGCCGCGCGGATTGGCGGCCCCGCACTGCAGCAGGAACGTGTGCGACACGCGCGGCAGCTTCTCCAGGTCCTGGAACTGCAGCGTGCCGGCCAGTGTGCCCAGGCCGCGGGTGTCCACCTTCACCTTCAGCTTGCGGTAGTCGTACTCGATCTCCGGCGCCTGCCGGTTCGGCGTCCGCCACATCAGCGGGTCGGTAATCGGGCCGGCCTCGCTGGCTGCGTGCTCGGGCGCCGAGCCGTCAGGGTTCAGCGGCAGCGCGGCGGGGAATCCCGCGCGCAGCGGGCGCTCGACGAGGCTGTCGGGCCACGGCGCCTGGGCGGCTTGCGCCTCCGCCGTCCGGACCGAGCCGAGCGAGAGACCCGCGAGAGTCGAACCGGAGAGAACGATCGCGTCGCGCCGTGTGATGGCCATGGCTCACCTCGGAGAACGGAACGCCGCGGGCGCGCGTGCCGGCGACCCGGCAATCTTATTGTCCGTGTCCGTCGTTCGGCGACAAGATCCGGGCACGCCAGCTCGACGGCTGCCGCGTCGGCGAGCGTCTTGGCACCCCGAGACGCGCGACCATCCATCCCACGGCGGCCGGCGATCCTGCGCGTCCCATTCTGATCGACCGAACGCCGTGCGCGCCGGCATCAGGCGCGTCCGGCGGCACCGTGCTAACGTGTGTGTATGAAACGCACGAATGTTGTGCTTGATGAGCAGCTGCTCGAGGACGCAGTCCGCGTGAGCGGCGAGAAGACCTACGCGCGCACCATCGAGCGAGCGTTGACGGAACTGGTGCAGCGGGCCAAGGCGCAGCGCATCGACCGGTACGCCGGATCGGGCGTGTGGCAGGGGGATCTCGCCGAGATGCGCCGCGACCAGTCGCCCTCGGTCCGGGAGACGCCGGGCGTGTACCGTCCCAGGAAGCGCCGTGCGGCTCGTTGACACGTCCGCCTGGATTGAGCTCCTTCGGCGTCCTCAACGCCTGACCCTCGACGACCTGCGCGGCGCGGGCGAGATCGTCACGTGCCTGCCGGTGATTCAGGAGGTCCTGCAGGGTATTCCCGACGACCGCGCCTTCGCCGACATCCGCGAGTCGATGCTGGCGTGGCCGAGGGTGGACGATCCACTCGGACTGGACGTCATCGACCGCGCCACGCAGATCTACCGCCAGGCGCGGCGACTGGGCCTCACGGTGCGGTCGTCGGTCGACTGCCTGGTGGCCGCCTCGGCGCTG
Organism: Vicinamibacterales bacterium; assembly: GCA_041394705.1. Classification (GTDB taxonomy): domain Bacteria; phylum Acidobacteriota; class Vicinamibacteria; order Vicinamibacterales; family UBA2999; genus CADEFD01. The sequence continues at coordinate 371,031 of JAWKHS010000005.1, read as the reverse complement.
GCTCGCGATCTCACGGTCGTGCACTGCGATCGCGACTACGACGCCATCGCCCGCGTCACTGGCCTGCGTCACGAGAATCTGGCGCCGCGCATCAAGCGCCGACGGTGATCCGGCGGCACGCCGCGCCGTGTGACCGCGACCAATCTCGGGGGACAGCTACTCGGTCGGCTCGTCGCGATTCGCCAGCCGGAACGTGAACACGCCGAGCGCCACCGCGATTCCGCCGAAGACGGTCTGTTCCGGCCCGCTCGACTCCTCGGTCCACCGTCGTCGCCGGAATCGTTGCTCCAGAGACGGTGTGCTGAATGCCCTCGGCCATCATCAGCACGCCGATCAGGATGAACACGGCACCGCCGATGCGCATGTGCGCCTTCGGTGGACGCTCTTCAGCCATGTCGAATGGTAGCGCGTGTCGAGAGACCCTGGCGCGGGACCGGCGGACGTGGGCGGCGTCTCACCGCAGTGCATCCTGCGGACGTCGACGTCGTCTTCTCGCCCTGGCGGTCATCGGCCCCGACGCACGCGGTAGCCGTTGGCGAACCGCAGCAGGTCGCGAGTCTCGAGGATGCCGCCCGGCACGTCGGATCCCCGCGCGGTCACTTCGAGCATGGCCTGGCCGATGGCCGTGGGCTCGACGGCGCGCTTGAGCGGACGGAGCAGCCAGAACGGCGCCGTGTACCATCGCGCCCGCCCGCCTTCGCGCAGGACGCCGGCCGGACGGTAGGACACGATCCGCAGGCCGGTGCCAGCCGCCTCGTGAACGAGCGTACGTTCCGCGCGGGCCTTCTCGCGTGCCCAGTGAAACCAGCTGCCGTCCGAGGCGCCGCTACCGCTCACGAGATGGAAGGAGCGCGGCGCCTCGCGGCCCCGCGCCGCGAGCCACGCCGCCACGAACCGCACGGGGAAGTCCACGTGGATCTGCGAGTACTCCTCGTCGGACACGTTGAAGGCGCTGGTCCCCAGCGCCCAGTACACGGCGTCCACGTCGGCCAGCATGGATGCCAGCGGCGCGTAGTCGAGATAGTCCGTGTGGACCCACACGGTTGCCCGCCCGTCGGCTGCGGCGGCGTCGATGGCGGGCGTTCGCCGGCGCGTCACCACGTGCACCATGCGGACGTCGGGATCGCGCACCAGGGCTTCGAAGACGCCCTCGCCGACCAGGCCGGTCGCGCCGAACACGGCCACCACGGCGTGCCGGCTCGTGTCGACCGTCGCCGCCGGCGGATAGTCGTCTCCCAGGGGGACAGACACGCCGACGGCCGCCAGCACCAGCGCGACCAGTGCCGCCAGCACGACAACGGCACGACCACGCGGGCGAGGTGTTGACGGCGGCATCCGTGACGGGGCCAGCTGGCCCGCCTCTACGGTGCCACCGTAGCATGCGGCCCGGCGTGCGTGTCGAAACGGTCGACCGGCGCCAGCGTCGGATGCTCGGGGCTCAGCGGATGCCTCGCGTCTCCCCAGGCCTGGTGAACAGCTCGTGCCCCCGCAGTTCAGGGGCGCGTTGATCGGGCTGGCTCGGCACGCTGGCCGGCACGTGGACGCCGATCGAGCGCGCCGCGCCGATTCGCCGGCTGAGCACCTGGCGTCCCGCGTCGCTCGTGAAGAACCAGTAGGGCGGGAACGCCACGTTCGTGCGGCGGCGGTGCCAGTAGGCGTCGTCGCGGGCGAAGTGGGCGTCGCTCGGGTCGGCGTCGCCCAGGTGCACGACCGTGGTCGCGGCATCGAGCGTGACGCGGAACGCGATGTTCTCCACCTGCTGCTGCCGCTCGGGCCAGCCGGAGTGGGGGATGCGCACGGCTTCGATGAGGAGCGAGCCCTGCTCGAGCGTCACCGGCGGGTCCTGGTAGGCGAGGGCGATCGCGCGCACCCGCGAGGCCACGGCCGCCAGCCGTGCGGCTGAGACCTCGCGCATGCCAGCCACGGCCTGGGCCGGAGCGTAGAGCCGAAGCTCTGGACGCGCCTCGAGCAGCCGCAGCACGTCCGCGGCCGAGAAGTGGTCCTCGTGATAGTGGCTCACGAACACCGCGTCCAGGCCGTCGAATGGCGCGGCGCCGGCGAAGAGCGCCCGCTCGGTCGCGGCCGGGACGAGTGCGTACTGTCCGAAGTCGTTCCGGAACAGCGGGTCGAACACGATCGTGGTGTCGCCGTGGGTCACGAGCACGCCGGCATTGGCCAGGTACTGGGCCTTGGCCGTTGCGGAGGCGGGCTGGCTGGCCGGTCGGATCGCGGCACGACCGTGCGCGATGGCCACCGCCACCAAGGCGATGACTACCAGGCAGCCGTGGACTCGAGCGCGATTCGTGGCGTTCATCGATGTCCCTTCGCCGTGCCCTCCCGGCGCGGATCCGCGCCGCCCGCCCAACGGCCCTTCCCGGGAGCCTTCGCGAACGGCGCCGCCGCCTTGCCACGCAGCCCGTTGAACACGATGCCCTGCAGGCCGCTGTTGATGTCCACGACCGCGACGGTGTGCCCGCGCGCGGCGAGGCCCGGTTGCAGCGCGCTCAACACGGTGCCCTTTTCCAGTTCGGTCGTGGTGCTCGTCTGCGCGCCGAAGTTGGGCAGGTCGATGGCGGCCTGGATGTCGAGCTTCCAGTCGATGAGTCCCACGAGCGTCTTCACCACGTATTGGATGATGTTGCTGCCGCCGGGCGAGCCCACGATCGCCTCCACGTCGCCGTTGGCGTTGAACACGAACGACGGCGCCATCGAGCTGCGCGGGCGCTTGCCGGGCTCCACGCGGTTGGCCACCGGCCGGCCCTCCGCGTCGGTGGGTGAGAGCGAGAAGTCGGTGAGCTGGTTGTTCAGCATGAAGCCTTTCACCATCTGCAGGCTGCCGAAGCCGTTCTCGATGGTGGTGGTCATGGCCACCATGTTGCCGTCCTTGTCCACGATCGAGACGTGGCTGGTGGAGGGCAGCGCCAGCGCGTCGTCGAGGCCGCGCGGCTCGGCGCCGGCGGGGGTGCCCGCCGTGGGCACGCCCATCGTCCGGTCCATGCGGATCAACGTGGACCGCCGCTTCAGGTAGCCCGGGTCGAGCATCCCCGCGACGGGCACGGACACGTAGTCCGGATCGCCCACGTACTTCTGCCGATCGGCGTAGGCCAGCCGGTACGCCTCGCTGATGAGGTGCACGGCGTCGAGCGAGTTGGGCGCGAGCGTCGCCACGTCGAAATGCTCGAGGATGCCCAGCGTCTGCAGCACGGCGACGGTGCCCGAGCTTTCCGGCGGCATGCCGCAGATGCGCAGGCCGCGATACGGGCCGCAGATCGGCTCGCGCACCTTCGGGGTGTAGCCGGCGAGATCCTGCAGCGTCAGGCGGCCGGGATTGGTGGGGTGCGATCGCACGGCATTCACGATGGCCTCGGCGATGGGGCCGCTGTAGAACGCCTTCGGGCCGTCCTTCGCGATCGCCCGCAGCGTGGCTGCCAGCTCCGGGTTCTTCAGCAGCGAGCCCTCGTCCTTCGGCGTGCAATCGGATTTGAGGTAGTGGGCGGCCACCGCCTTCTCGCGGCACAGCCGCTCGGCCGTGCCGGCCAGCGCCGTGTAGAGGCGGGGCGAGATGGGGAAGCCCTTCTCGGCCAGGTCGATGGCGGGCTGGAACAGCGCCGCCCACGGCAGCTTGCCATGCTTCGCGTGCGCCATGGCCATCATGCTCACGGCACCGGGCGTGCCCACCGAGAGGCCGCCGGTCACGGCATCCAGGAAGGGCAGCGGCTTGCCCAGTGTCATGAACTGATCCGGCGTGGCTGCGGCCGGCGCCGTCTCGCGGCCGTCGTAGCCCAGGAGCGTCTTCGCCGTGCCGTCGTAGTGCAGCAGGAAGGCGCCGCCGCCGATGCCCGACGACTGCGGTTCCACCAGCGTGAGCATCATCTGCACGGCGATGGCGGCATCTAGGGCCGACCCGCCCTTGCCCAGGATGGTCACGCCCGCCTCCACGGCCAGCGGGTTGGCCGCGGCCACCATGTCGCGAGTGGCGAACTGCGTGGTCTTGGGCGTCCAGCCCGATGGCAGCTCCGGTTGGCTTGATGTCTGGGCGGTGAGGTGACCGGCCGGGCAAACGAACGTGGCCAGCGCGAAGGCGAGCGCCAGGGGCGGGATGCGCATCGCCGCATCATAGCGGCTGTCGATCGGCGCCGGGCGCGGAGATCAACGCCCGGGATGATCGGCGCGCCGTCCGCTCCGGCCGGCCAGATACTTCATCGCCGTGTGAAACGCCTGGCGCCCGACCTTGCGTCCGATCGTCCGCGACTCGAGATCGCCGCTCATGAAGTGGATGCCGCCGAGCCGACGGGAGAATGCGGCTTCATCGGAGGCGTCCTGGAAGGTACGCCACGCCAGCGTCAGCGATTCGGCCGGGACCAGGCCCGGTTCGATCGTCGACGTGCCGGCGGCCTTGGTATACGTCGCGCCGAACCGGCGGCTGCCCGTGAAGCGGGTGAGGACGTCGGCGGCGGCCGCGCTGAACGCGCTGTGGCCGGAGGTGTATTCGGCGAAGGGCGGGGTGGCGATGTACGGCTGGAACTGCGTGCCGGGTATCGCGCGCGTGCCCCGACCGGGGCCGCCCCAGGCCTCGATGATCTGGCTGCCGTACACGAAACGCACGGCGCTTAGCGGCCGGACGAAATCGTAGGCGACCTTCGCGTCCCACACCGCAATGGCTGCGTCGTGGAGTGCGCTGCCGAGCGCGAAGAAGAGCACGATGTCCTGGTCGAAGGTGTGGCGATCGCGGGCAGACACCCACTGCGCGAGCAGGCTCCAGTGTCCGGGCGGCGTCTCGGTGGCCGGGCCGTCGGCCCAGTACTCCGCAATCACCTTCTGGCGATCCGTCAGGCGTGCGCTCAGGGCGACGATCTCCGCGGTCTCGTCGAGGTAGCCGCGCGAGGGATACTGCGGTGGGGGCGCCGGCCGGAACTGGCTGGCGCTCGTGAGGGCGAAGGGCGTGACGAGCGACCAGTGCGGGGCGAGGAAGACCTGCACGACGCCGGCGGCGCTCCGCAGCGGCTGCCAGCGATTGGGATCCGACAGCACGTCCGGCGTGTTGACGGGCCGATAGCCGGTGTAGTCCCCATAGGGCGTCCCGCCCGAGAGCAGCCCGAGCTGGTTCGCCCCGTCGTCGTGGCAGGCCGAGACGACCCACGCCGCCACCTGGTTGCCGACGCCTGTCGGCGTCGCCAGGTCGTAGGACGTGTCGCCGGGATCGAGGCCGAGTGCCTGGGCGAGCGGATCGAAGAGCGCCCCCTGCTGCGACGGGAAGAGATCCACGAGGGTCCGGTAGGCGGCCATGCTCGCGGCCGTCTCGGCATTCGACGTCGTGCGCAGCCGGCGCGGCTGCCGCACCGGCGCCGCCCAGTAGACGCCATCGGCGCGATCGTCGTACGCGGCCCAGGCGTCGAACATCGCCGTGTGCACGATCATCAGCGCCCGCGACACCCACATCGGCCGGAAGTTGGTGCGCCGGACCGCTTCCAGCAGGGCGTCGTTCCACGAGATGACCACGCTGGGCGACCATCGGCGGCGCGCGGCACCGTCGGCGCCCGGCGGGAGCGGCCGTGCCCACCCCGCGCTGGCGAGCAGCACGAACGACAGGGCCAGACAGACCGCTCGTCGGGCAGGAGCGAATGTGCGCATGTCCATGGCGGAGCGAGTGTAGCGTGTTCCGGCGGGCTCACGCTCCTGGGAATGGGCCGGACTACAATCGCCTGTCATGCTTCCGCCGCCGCTGATTCCCGAGCGCATCGGGCGCTACCGGATCGAACGGAAGATCGGCGAGGGCGGCATGGGCGTGGTCTACGCCGCGCGTGACGAGCGGCTCGACCGCACGGTCGCCCTGAAGACCATCCGCGGCGAGGGCGACGAGACGTCGCGCAAGCGGCTGTGGCGCGAGGCCAGGGCCGCGGCCGCCATCTCGCATCCGAACATCTGCCAGCTCTACGAAATCGACGAGACCGTCGACGGGCTGGTCCTGTCGATGGAACTGCTCGCGGGGGAGCCGCTGTCGGCCCGCCTGGCCCGAGGTCCCGTGCCCACGGCGGACACCGCGGCGATTGCCCTCCAGACGCTTGAGGCGCTCGGCGCCTTGCACGCCGGCGGCCTCGTGCACCGGGATCTGAAGCCGTCGAACCTGTTCCTCACGCCCCACGGCGTCAAGCTGCTGGACTTCGGCCTGGCGCGGCCCATGGGCGGCTGGCGCGCGGGGGACACGGCGACGCAGCTCACCGAAGTGGGCGCCATCGCCGGCACGCCCGGCTACATGGCGCCCGAGCAGATCCGCGGGGAGGCGCTGGACGCCAGGAGCGACCTCTTCGCGCTCGGGGCCATCCTGTTCGAGATGCTGTCGGGACAGGAGGCCTTCAGCGGCGCCACGATGGTGGACGTGCTGCACGCCGTCCTGCACGAGCAGCCGCCGGCACTGTCAGGCGGCAGCGCCGTCGTGGGTCTCGATCGGGTGATTCATCGCGCCCTCCACAAGCGGCCCGACGAGCGCTACCCGTCCTCTTCCGACATGGCCGAGGCGATTCGCGCCGTGGGCGCCTCTCCGGAGTCGACGGAGCTGGCGACCCCGGCCGCGCGGCCCATGACCCGGCTCATCGCGCTGCCCTTCCGCGTGCTGCGCCCGGATGCCGAGACGGACTTCCTGGCCTTCAGCCTGCCGGACGCCATCGGCGCCACGCTGAGCGGCGCGCGGAACCTGCTGGTCCGTTCCAGTGCCGCCGCCGCGCGCTTCGATCCGCAGGCGCCCGATCTGCGCAAGCTCGCCGCCGACGCCGACGTGGACGTCGCCCTGATGGGGACGATCCTTCGCGCCGGAGGCCAGTTGCGCGCCACCGCGCAACTGGTGGAAGCGCCGGCCGGGACCGTCGTCTGGTCGCACTCGTCGCAACACGGCCTGCAGGACGTCTTCGCGCTGCAGGACGAGCTCGTGGCGGGCATCGTGCAGTCGCTGGCGCAGTCGCTGGGCGGCGACGCCGGCAGCCGGATCGCGCACCGCGACGTCCCGCGCAGTCCCGATGCGTACGAGCACTACCTGCGCGCCAACGAGCTGGCCCGCGACTTCGACCGGATCCCGGAAGCCCTCGGCCTCTACCAGCAGTGCGTGTCGCGTGATTCCGGCTTTGCTCCGGCGTGGGCGGCGCTGGGCCGCTGCCAGCGCGTCCTCGGCAAGTACCACGGCGATGCCGTCGCCGCGGCCGAGGCCGAGCGGTCGTTCCAGCGGGCGCAGGCGCTCAACCCCGAGCTGCCGCTCCTGCACAAGTACTACGCGCAGCTCGAGTGCGATCGCGGTCGCGCCGTGGACGCGATGCGCCGGCTGCTGCGCCGGGCGACGGCCGCGGCCGATCCGGAGCTCTTCGCCGGCCTGGTCAACGCCTGCCGCTACGCCGGCCTGCTCGACGCCTCGGTGGCCGCGCACGAAGAAGCGCGACGGCTGGATCCGACCATCCAGACCAGCGTCCTGAACACCTACAGCCTGCAGTTGGACTGGGACCGGATCGTCCGCGAGGCGCCCGAGATCGACCACGACATCCTCGCGATGGCGCTCTATCGGACGGACCGGAAGGCCGAAGCGCTCGCTTCGTGGCGAGGCGTGCCCGAGGATGCCACGCCGATGATGAAGCTCTGGGACGAGACGATCGTGGCCTGCCTCACCGAAGCCCCCGACGCCCGCGACCTGACCGAGCGGCTGGCCGGCTATGGCAGCTGGGGGGATCCGGAGGGCTACATCGCGCAGGCCATCATCCTCAGCCGGCTCGGCAGCCACGACATGGCGCTGCTGCTGCTCGGGCTGGCCCAGGACGGCGGCTTCTACGCTCCGGACACGCTGGCCAACGACCCGTGGCTCGATCCGCTCCGCGCCGACCCGCGCTTCGGCGAGGTTCTGCAGAAGGCGCAGGCCCGGCGTCGCGAGGCCTTCGCGGTGTTCCGGGCCGAGGGCGGCGAACGGCTGCTCGGGCTGCGCGCGGCCGCCTGACGGCCGCCGATCAGGCGCCGGCGGCCGGCCGCGCCACCATGGACGCATAGAGACGGTCCAAGGCGTCCGCCGGCGCATGGGCCCGGCCGGTGTGCACGGGCGACATCTGGATGATCGTGCTGCGCGGTGACACGAGCCACCGGAAGCGTCCGCGCGCGGGCAGTTCGCCAATCGGGCCGGCCGCGGGACCGCCCGCGCACACCACGGGAATGATGGCGAGGCCCGCGCGGACGGCGTCCAGGTCCAGCGTCGGGTCGAGGGCCAGCAGGCGATCCAGGTCCGGATCGATGCGCGCGTCGAGGTAGTCGGCGTCCACGGCCGAGACGATCACACCCACGTTCATCTGCTCGCCCCGCTCCACGCGCGGCACGACGCGGACGATGGCGTAGTCGTAGGTGCAGTCAGCCGACACGCGCCGCCTCCTCGAGGAACGGACGCGGCGGGGTCAGCCGCTCGCGGAAGTAGCGGGCGTAGGCGGCCCGCGTCTCGTCGGGATCGCCGTCGGCGAGCCAGGCGTCGGGAATCCGCATCAGGAGGTCCTCGATCGCGCCAGGGCCGAGCGCCGCCGCGCAGGCCTCGTCCACCGCGGCGACCGCGCGGGTCCGATGGCGCAGCACGTGCTTGGCGATATGCGTGAAGGGGTCGCGGGCACGGGCCGGCTGCGACTCCCAGCCCGGCGTATGGTGGAAGATCAGCGAGGCCCCGTGATCGATGAGCCACGGCTGGCGGTGCCACATCAGCATGTTGGTGTTCCGGGCCGTGCGGTCCACGTTCGAGACGAACGCGTCGAGCCAGACGATCCGCGCCATGAGCTCGCCGTCCAGCGGGTGGACGAGCGGATCGAAGGCCACCGCGCCGGGCAGGTAGTCCAGGGCCAGGTTCAGCCCCGCGCTGTCGTGGATGAGGGCGTGGATCTCCGGGTCGGGCTCGGTGCGCGACAGCTCGGGATCCAGCTCCGCGAGGACGATCTCGGGCACCGGCAGCTCCAGCATCCGCGCGATTTCGCCTGACACCAGTTCGGCGATGAGCGCCCGCGGTCCCTGGCCGGCGCCCCGGAACTTCAGCACGTACATCCCGTCGTCGTCCGCCTCCACAATCGCGGGCAGCGACCCGCCTTCGCGCAGCGGCGTGACGTAGCGGGTGACGCGAATCGTGCGCGGGCGAGGCACGCGACATTGTGCCACGGTGGTACAGACCGGAGCCCGGCGGCCGCGGCGGCGGCGGTCCGCGTCGCTACCGGATGGCGCCCGACCGCTCGAAGCTCTGCACCGCGGCCCGCGGGCGATCGGCCACGACGATCCCATCGCCGATCGTGACCATCAGGAGGTCGTGCGCCACCGTGAGGGGGCCGGAGTAGGGCGTCGCCGCCCGGAGCTCGGCCTCGGTGACATCCGGCGGAATGATGTGCGAGTAGATGGCCATCTTCGGCTGTGCCTTCGCGAAGATCTCGGCCACGGCCTTCGGCTCGCTGTGCACGGACAGGCTGACGTTGGCCAGCTTGGCCTCCTCCGTCTCGTCCGGCGACGGCACCTGGACCTCGTGCACCAGGACGTCCACGCCACGCGCCTGCGCCACCACCGCGTCGGTCGGGCGCGTGTCGCCCGAGAGCACCAGCGAGTGGCCGTGGAAGTCGAAGCGGAATCCGAAGGTCTGTCCCTCGAACGGCAGGCGCTGCCGCGTCGCGATGTCGATGGGCATGTGCTCCACCTCGAACGCCGTGACCTTCAGGTCGTTCCGCTCGAACACGACGCCGGGCGTGACGTCCCTCGCCGCGATCTGGACGCCGGCGGCGGGCACGCCGACGGCCGTGCGGTAGGCCGTGTCCCAGGCGTACGCCTGTTCGAAGTGGCGCATCATCGCCTCGGTGCCCACGGGCCCTTCGACGACGAGCGGCGTCCGCCGCCCGAAGAGCCAGCCCGTGAGCCAGAGGTCGGGCAGGCTGATTGTGTGGTCGTAGTGCAGGTGGCTGACGAGGACGTGGTCGATGCCGCTGATGAGCTCGAACGATCCGGCCTGCAGCAGGCGTTCGCGCAGCCCCGGGCCCGGATCCACCAGCACCCGCTCGGTCCCGGCCTCGATGAGCGTGGCCGGACCGTAGCGATCGAGCGACGGCCGGGGTGCGCCCGTGCCGAGGAAGGTGGCGCGGAGCTCCGTGGCGCCCGGCGGGCCGATGGGACCCTGCGCCGCCGCGGACGCGGGCGTCGCAGCCGTGGACTCCGGGGCCGGCGCCTGCACGGAACAGGACGTCGTCAGGGCCGCGGCAGAGACGGCCGCCAGAATTCCTCGGCGCAGCATGGGCGCGACTCTACTACGCTTCGGAAGCGCGCGGGGTGAGACATGGCTGACGAGATGTGGCGCTGGGACGCGACGAGGATGGCCGAGGCGATCGCCCGGCGCGAGGTGTCGTCGCGGGAGGTCGTGTCCGCGTGCCTGGATCGCATGGCCGCCGTGAACCCGGCGCTGAACGCCGTCACGGTGGACCTGGGTGCCCAGGCCCTGGCCGCCGCGGACCGCGCCGACGAGGCCGTCGGGCGCGGCGACCCGCTGGGCCCGCTCCACGGCGTGCCCGTGGCCATCAAGGAAAACGTGGATCAGGCCGGGTGCGCGACCACCAACGGCGTCGTCGCCTACCGCGATCTCCTGGCCTCGCCGACAGCCCGGTCGTCGCCAACCTGCGCGCGGCCGGCGCCCTGTTCCTGGGGCGCACCAACACGCCCGCCTTCAGCTTTCGCCTCGACACGGCGAACGACCTCCGCGGCGTCACGGTCAACCCGTGGTCGCGCCCGCACACGCCCGGCGGATCGAGCGGCGGCGCGGCCTCCGCGGTGGCGTCGGGCATCGTGCCCATCGCCCACGGCAACGACATCGCCGGGTCCATCCGGTACCCCGCGTACGCCTGCGGGCTCGTGGGCCTGCGGCCGTCGTTCGGCCGGGTGCCGGCCTTCAATCCCACCGCGACCGCGGAGCGGTCCATCTCGTCGCAGCTCCTGTCGGTGCAGGGGCCGATCGCGCGGTCGATCCGCGATCTCCGCCTGGCCCTCGACGCCATGGCAGCCCGGGACGCCCGCGATCCCTGGTGGGTGCCCGCGCCGCTCGACGGGGCTGGTCCGCCGACGCCCGTGCGGGTCGCCGTGGTGACCGAGCCCGACGACCTCGACGGCGCGCGCCTCCATCCCGTCGTGACGGCCGCGCTCGTGCAGGCCGCCGCGTGGCTGGCCGAGGCGGGCTACGAGATCGTCGATCGGCCCACGCCGGGGTTCACGCGCGCCAAGGAGCTGTGGTTCGGGATGCAGATGCCCGAGATCCGCGAGTACCTGTGGCCGCTCATCGAGCAGCACGGGGACGACGGCATCCGGCGGGCCATGGGCCTCATGCTCGAGGCGCACCCGGCCGCCGACGGCGTGGCCTATATGAGGGCGCTCGCGCTCAGGGCCCGGGTGGTGCGCGACTGGCAGCAGTTCCTGGACGACGTGCCCCTGGTCCTGGCGCCCGTGTGCACCGAGCCCGTCTACCGGAAGGGCTTCGACCTCGAGAGCGCCGACCGCACCGCCGCGATGTGGCGCGAGTCGGTCACCCTGACCGCCGTGCCGGTGCTCGGGCTCCCGGGGCTCGCCGTGCCGACCGGCGTCGTGGACGGCCTGCCGATGGGCGTCCAGATCGTGGGGCCGCGCTTCCGGGAAGACCTGTGCCTGGCGGCGGGAGCGGCCATCGAGGCGAGGGCCGGCATGTTCGCGCGCCTGCCCGTGGACCCGTCGGACGCATAGCCCCACGCGGCGGTGCGCCTGCCGGCACCGGGCCCGGCTAGCGGATGCCCGCGGCCCGAAGCGCCACGACGAGCGCGTCGTCGGTGATGCGGTAGCGGGCCACCTCGCGTCCGTCCACGAGAAGCACCGGGATGTCGTGCTTGTAGCGCTCGTAGTCGACCAGGTTCAGGGCGATGTTGCGCTCCTCGAGCGTGGCCGCCGTGCCGCGGAGCGCCCGTTGCACCACGTCGCGCATGTCCTCGCACAGGTGGCAGCCGGGCTTCGTGTACATCACCAGTCTGGCGCCAGCCGTCACCACGCGGTCCATCGTAGCCGACGCCGCCGCCTGGCACGCCAAGGACTACCGATCGAGGACCTCGCGAATCCGGCTCGCGAGCCCGCCGAGCGTGAACGGCTTCAGGAGGAAGCCGTCCCTGGCCGGGACGCGGTCGTCGGCCACCTCGGTGTCCGCGTATCCCGACACGAACAGCACGCGCAGATCCGGCGCCGCGCCCCGAAGCCGGCGCGCCAGCTCGCGTCCGTTCATGCCCGGCATCACCACGTCGGTGATGAGGAGATGGATGGGGCCCGGGGCCTCCGCGGCCAGGCGGAGCGCCTTCTCCGGGCCGTCGGCCGCGATCACCGTGTACCCGAGCTTCTCGAGGGCGCGCCGTTCCAGCCGGAGCACGGAGGCCTCGTCCTCCACGAGGAGCACGGTCTCGGTCCCGACGCTCGGCGCGGCTGGCGCATCGGCCGGCGGGGGCGGCGCTGGCCGCCGCCGCGCCGTCCGTGGCAGGTACACGTGGAAGGTGGCGCCCTCGCCCGGCGCGCTCGTCGCCGTCACGAAGCCCCCGCACTGCTTCACGATGCCGAGCACCGTCGCCAGGCCGAGGCCGGCGCTCTCGCTCGCGTCCTTGGTGCTGAAGAAGGGCTCGAAGGCCAGGCGCAGCGTCTCCTCGCTCATGCCCCGGCCGTCGTCGGCCACCGTCAGGCGGACGAAGTCGCCGGGGACGAACTCGGGATGCCCCGCGCAGTCCTCGGGGCTCAGGGTGACGTTCTCGGTGGTGACGGTGACGTGCCCCACGTCGGCGATCGCGTCACGCGCGTTGAGGCAGAGGTTCGTCAGCACCTGCTCGAGCTGATCGGGATCGGCCTCCACCGGCCACACGGCCGTGCCGGGGCGCCACGTGAGCTCCACGTTCTCGCCCAGGAGCCGGCCGAGCAGCACCAGCGCGGACGCGACCGAGTGGTTCACGTCCAGCACGCGCGGCTTCACCACCTGCTTCCGGCCGAACGCGAGCAGGCGGCGCGTGAGGCGGGCCGAATGCTCCGCCGCGTGGCGGATCTGGGCCATCTGGTCGTACAGCGCCGTGCCCGGCGCCGCGCCCGCGATCGCCTGCTCGGCGTTCCCCAGGATCACGGTCAGCATGTTGTTGAAGTCGTGGGCGATGCCGCCGGCCAGCCGCCCGATGGCCTCGAGCTTCTGGCGCTGCAGGTCCAGCGCCTGGAAGCGGCGCTGCTCGGTGACGTCCACGGCGATGCCGACCACTTCGGTCACGCCGCCGTCGGGCCCCGTCACTGGGAGGTGCCGCGTCTCGAAGACGCGGCCCCGGATGGGCAGGTCCTCCACCACGCGCTCGCCGGCCAGGGCCGCGTTCAGCCCCTTGAGGTCCTTGGGGTCGCCCAGGTAGGCCTCGTCGGCCGGGAGGCCGACGAGGTTGGCCGCCTGGACGCCGAGGCGCTGCAGGCCCATGCCGTCCACGAAGCGGAGGCGGCGATCGGCGCCCACCGCGAAGACCACGGCGGGCAGGCTGCCGACGAGATCCCGCAGCCGCGCCTCGCTCTGCACGGCCCGCTGTTCCGCGCGCCGCAGGTCCGTGACGTCCTGTGCCATGACCAGGGCGTAGCGGATCTCGCCCGAGGCATCGGGCACGGGCACGTACGCGTAGGCGTAGGTCGCGTCGCCGAATGGCAGCTCGGCGCGGAACCGCCGGCCCGCCAGCGCGGCGCGCAGGTTGGGCTCGACCAGCGCCGCGAAGGCGGGGTCGACGGCGTCGTACAGCGGCCGGCCCTCGAGGGCGGCCTTGCTGGTGCCGGTCCTGGCCAGTTCGGGTCCGTCCGCCAGCACGAACCTCAGGTCGTGATCGAACATCATCACGGCGCTGGACGGAAGGTGTGTGACCAGGAGTTCGTAAAGTTCTTCTTTGAGCGACTTTCCACCGGGGTCGGCGGAGGGATCCAGACCGTTCGGCTGCTTCATCGTTGAACGTTGAACTGAAAAGAACTCCGCGGCCCGAACGTCTGGCCCGCGAACGAACGCACAGCCTATCATTTCCCTCCACGGCCTTCAGCCATCGCGGGAATTGCGCCGTGCAAAATGGCGCCGGCGAACCCGCGCGCCGATCGCCCGGCGCGAAACGACGCGGCACGCTACGGGATCGACAACCCGGACCTCGCCGTCATCCACGCCTCGAGACAGGCCGGCGTGGACCTGCGCGTCGGCCGACAGGCCACTACGCGCGCGGCGGCCGCCCCCAGCGGGAGAGGAGGGCCTCCGCGAGCGCGGCGACCTCGCCAGCGCTGTCGGACGAGAGCCACCCGTCCTTCGTGAACTCGTCGCGCGTGCGATACGCCGCGGCCGTGTACCGGCTGACGGCCAGCCAGCGGCCCTGGCCCTCCACGATGGCCCACGGGCGCTGGCGGAACTCCGCGATCGCCTCGCCGGGGAAGAGCGCCACCACGGCGGTCCCGTCGTCCCCGACGACGCGGAACGCGTCGGCGAACCCGGGAGCGTCCGGAAACGGCAGGGCCGTCCCGTGCTCGTCGAGCCGCCCGAGCGTGCTGGCGGCGCGCGCCGCCCACGCCGCGGCCTTCGACTCGCCGAGCCCGGCCTCCTGCAGCCGGGCCGGCAGCGCCTGACCGAGCTGGTGGCGCACGTTGGGCACGAGCGTGAACGCGGGCAGGGTCAGCCTGTCGGAGGTCACGGCCACCACGGTGTGGCGCACCACCACCGTGTCGCCGCTGGACGACTGGACGCTGTTGCAGCCGGCCACGGAGCTGGCGCGCGACTCGGCGTCGTAGATCACCCAGCGGGCGTCTCCGGCGGTGGCCTCCGCTCCGGCGGCCGACCGCCAGCCCCACTCGATCGGCAGACGGAAGTCGGGCATCGGGACCGGCGCTTTCGGTGCCGGCTGCGCCTCCAGCCCTCGTCCCGCGAGCACCGAGCGCAGCGTCTCGGCGCGCGCGGCGTCGTGCCACGCGGGCGTGCTCGACGAGCGGCCCATGCGTGCGATGACGACCGCGATGACGATCGCCGCGAGTCCGAAGATCACCCAGATGGCCATGGCCCCTCCGCGCCCGCCATTCTACGCAGGCACCGGCGCGGCCCTCCCGCCGGCTACGGCAGCGGTTCGAAGACGGCGGACAGACAGCGGTAGGCGTCGGTCGCGGCTCGGAACCGGTCGGCCAGCGCCGCGCGGAGGTCCGGCGGCGCGCCGGCCTGCGCGTCGGGATGATACCGGCGCGCCAGTCGCCGGTACTCGCGTCGGAGCTCGGCGCTCAGGAAGGCCAGGGACAACGTGGCCCCCAGCTCGACCAGCCGGTCGAAGGCCGCGCGCTGGGCCTCGCTCAGGCGATGGACCGGCCGGACGGGCGCCGGATACGCAGCCGACCACGCCCAGGGCGCGGCGCTCACCGGCGGAGTCCCGAGCAGCGGGTGCGGCCGAGACGCCTCGGCGACCGGACGCGTCCAGGCGGGCGATCCCGGCCCGACGCTCCGGAGCGCCTCATCGAGGACGTCGGCGAAGGACGGCGGCACTGACCGCCAAATCGGCCGCGCCGGCGGACGCTTGACGCCTGGCCGGGTGCCCGCCCGGCCGATTCAAGTCCGCTGCGCGCGGCTCGATTACTACGGGTACGGCAGCGTTCGCCTGCCCAGGACCTCCCATGACGCCATCCCCCAGGCCGCCGTCACACCTGATCGCCGCCGCGCTCGCGCTCGGGCTGGCCCTGCTGCTGCCAGCACCCACGAGCACACAGGCGCCCCGTGCCGCGCGGCCCACCGTCCGAATCGCCGGCCGCCCCGCCGCCGGTGGGGAGGTGCTGGTCCGGATGCGTCCGATGCCGTCCGCACAACGCGCCCAGCTCGAGGCGTGGGTGGACAGCGACGGCGCCGAGTCGCTCGGCCGCTCGCGGTGGCGCCGCGTCTCGTCGCGCAGTCTCGACACGGCGGCCCTCCTCCAGCGTCTCTCGCAGCAGCCCGACGTCGAGGCGGTCGAGCCCAACTACGTCGTCTACGCCGACCTCACGCCCAACGATCCCTCGTTCGGGTCGCTCTGGGGGCTGCTCAATACGGGCCTGAACAGCGGCGGGGGCGCGCTCGCCGGCGCCGACATCGACGCGACGAGCGCGTGGGACGTGACGACGGGGTCGCGCGCGTTCGTCGTCGGCGTGGTGGACACGGGCCTCGACTACACGCACGCCGACCTGGCCCCGAACACGTGGTCGGCACCGTGGACGTTCACGGTCACCATCGCGGGCCAGGCCATCACGTGCGCGGCGGGCACGCACGGCTTCAACGCCATCACGCGCACGTGCGATCCGATGGAGGACGCCACCACGCCGCACGGCACGCACACCGCCGGGACCATCGGCGCGCGCGGCAACGACGGCGCCGGCATCGCGGGCGTCAACTGGACCACCAGCATGATGGGCCTGAAGTTCCTGAACGCCAACGGGAACGGCCTGACGTCGGACGCCATCCACGCCATCGACTTCGCCCTGCAGGCCAAGACGGCGTTCGCGTCGGCCAACGGCGCCAATCTCCGCGTGCTGTCGAACAGCTGGGGCGGTGGCGGATACTCCCAGGCCCTGCTCGACATCATCAACCAGGCCAACGCGCAGGACGTGCTGTTCGTGGCCGCCGCCGGCAACTCGGCGTCGAACAACGACGCCTCGCCCGCCTATCCCGCCTCCTACACGGCCCCGAACGTCCTCGCCGTGGCCGCCACCGATCACGCCGACCTCCTGGCGTCGTTCTCGAACTACGGCGCCACGTCGGTGGACCTGGGCGCGCCCGGCGTCTCGATCTACTCGACGGGGCGGAACCAGAGCTACCTGTCGCTCAGCGGCACCTCGATGGCGACGCCGCACGTGTCCGGCGCCGCCGCGCTCGTCCTGTCGATGTGCGCGGCCGACACGGCCACGCTCAAGTCGCTGCTGATGGGCTCGGTGGATCTCGCGGCCGGCCTCACGGGGAAGACGAGCACCGGCGGCCGCCTGAACGTGGCGCGCGCGATGGCCGACTGCACGACTCCCGTGGTCACGCGCGTCACGCTCGCCTCCGACGTCGCGGCCGGCCAGCCGCCGGGGACGACCGTCACCTTCACGGCCACCGCGTCCGGCGGCCAGGCGCCGCATCAGTTCCGGTGGTTCGAATTCGACGGCAGCACGTGGACGCCCCTCACCGCCTGGGGCACCAGCAACACCTACGCGTGGACGCCGGGCAGCGGCAACGCCGCCTATCAGATCCGGGCGGCGGCCAGGAGCGCGTGGAACGGCGGGCTCTACGAGGCCTTCGCCACGGTGGCCTATCCCGTCCAGCCCTTCGTGTCGGGCGTGACGCTCACGTCCAACAAGAGCGCGCCGCAGGCGCCGGGCGCGAGCGTCACCTTCACGGCGTCGGCGTCGGGCGGCGTGGCGCCGTATCTCTATCGCTGGTTCCTGTGGGACGGCGCCACGTGGTCGCCGCTCACCAACTGGGGCGCCGCGAACACCTACACGTGGACGCCGTCGTCCGGCAACGTGGACTTCAAGGTCCGGGCGCTCGCCAAGGGCAGCTGGAATCCCGGCCTGTTCGAGAACCTGGCCACGGCGACGTTCCCGATTCAACCGCTCGTCACGACCGTGGCGTTGACGGCGGACAGGGCCGCGCCCCAGTCGCCGGGCACGAGCATCACCTTCACGGCGGCCGCGTCCGGCGGATCGGCGCCGTATCTCTACCGCTGGTTCGTCTACGACGGCGCCACGTGGACGCCGCTCACGAACTGGGACAGCGCCAGCACCTACACCTGGACGCCGAGCGTGGCGAACGCGGGATACCAGGTGCGCGCCGCCGCGAAGGGCAGCTGGAACGCCGGCCTGTACGAGGCCTTCACCACGCTGGCCTACCCCGTCCAGGCCCTCGCGACGTCCGTGGCGGTGAGCGCGAGCGTGGCGGCGCCGCAGCTTCCGGGCACGCCCGTCACGTTCACGGCGGTCGCCTCCGGCGGCGCGGCGCCGTACCTCTACCGGTGGTTCCTCTTCGATGGGACCACGTGGGCCCCCGTCACGGCCTGGGGATCCGCGAACACCTTCACCTGGACAGCCCCGGGCCCCAACGCGAGCTACAAGGTGATGGCCGGGGCGAAGGGGACCTGGAACCCGGGGCAGTTCGAAGTGACGAGCACGGTGGCGTACCCCATCAACGCGCCCGTGGCCAGCGTGGGGCTCACCGCCGACCGGTCCGCGCCGCAGGCCTCCGGCACCAGCGTCACGTTCACGGCCGCGGCGTCGGGCGGCGTCGGGCCGTATCTGTATCGCTGGTTCGTGTTCGACGGCGCCGCCTGGACGCCGCTCACGGGCTGGGGCAGCGCCGCCACCTACACGTGGACGCCGGGCGCGGCCAACACCAGCTACCTGGTGCGCGTGGCCGCGAAGGGCAGCTGGAACGGCGGCCTGTACGAGGCGTTCACCACGCTGCCGTTCGCGATCCAGTAGCGGACGCGGGGTTCCGGCGCGGCCGCTTCAGCGGCCGCCCGGCGTCCAGAACGCGCCGGCGATGGCCTCGCGGAGATCGTCGTCCACCTGGCGCGTGGTCGTTCGCGGCGCCTGCGTGGAGGTGACGTTGGTGTTGAACGACACCACGTACCCCGAGCGCGTCGGCCTGTGGACGTACAGGTGCGAGATGAACCCGTTCTGATCGCCGCTGTGGCCCACGAGCTCCACGCCGCCGTGGCGCTCGATGAAACAGGACAGGCCGGCCTGGACGTCGTCGCCGCTGCCGCCCTCGCCGTCCGCCGCCCGGATCTGCGGCGTGGCCATCTCGAGGAGCGACGAGCGTTTCAGGATGGCGTCGTTGCCGTCGATGAGGAACGCGAGGTACTTCGCCATGTCGTCCAGCGGCGCGTTCAGGCCGCCGTTCGAGACGGTGATGCCCGTGTCGAAGTCGAAGGGCTGTTCGGCGAGGTCCGTGCCGGTGCCGGCGTAGCTGTGGGAGCGCCGGGCCAGCAGGTGCGCCGGGGCCCGGTCGAAGAACGTGCGCGTCATCCCGAGCGGCATCAGGATGTTCTTGGTGACGTACATCTCGTAATCGTCGCCCGAGAAGCGCTCGATGATCCGGCCCAGGAAGATGACGCCGGGATTCGAGTAGCTGTACTTCGTGCCCGGACGGAACTGCAGCTCGGTGTAGGGCATCATCGCCACCAGCTGGGTCCACCGCGTGGGCTCGAACGGGTGCCACGGCCGGTCGCCGCCCCAGGGCCACGTCCCGGCGCGGAAGCCGCCGCTGTGCGACATCAGATGACGGATGGTCACCTGGGACATGTCGCCGAAGGGATTGTGCACCTCGGCCAGCTCGGGGACGTACGTCACGACCGGATCGTCCAGCGAGAAGAACCCGCGGTCGCGCAGCTGCATGATGGCGACGCCGGTGAAGGTCTTGGTGATCGACGCCCAGTGGAAGATCGTGTCGGCGTCCACCGGCCGGCCCGTGGCCCGATCCTGCAGGCCGGCGACCGCGCGGTGCGCGACGACGCCGTCCTTCACGAACAGCACGCTCGCCCCGACGATGCCCGCGGCCGTGACGCCCTGCTGGAAGCGGGCGGCCACCGCCGTCCAGCCGCCGTCCGGCTGGGCGGCCCGCAGGGTGGCGGCGGCGAGGGCGACGGTGACGGCGGCGGCGAGGCAGGAGCGGGGCGTGGGTCTCGGCATGGCGGCTGCCGCGATTGTCTGGTCGCCGGCGGCCCGGATCAAGCCGTCCGGTTCAAACGACGCCCGACGCCCCGCGGGCGGCGCGGCGGCGCAGGCGGCGTAGGATAGGCGCACCCGCTGGAGGGAAGACGCCCATGCCGCCGTCGAGACGCGAGATCCTGCTGTCGCCCGCCGCTTTGCTGGCCGCCGAGGTCCTGGCCGCAGGGGCGGCTCCCACCATGACGCTGGCGCTGCACCAGAACACGTCGGCGCGCGCCGGCTACCGCGGGTCGCTCGAGGGCTGGGCGCGGGCGGGGATCACGCAGGTGGAGCTCGCCTGGAACGTGCTGGACGCGTTCGTGAAGACGGAGTCGGTGGCCGCCGCGAAGCGGGTGCTCGCCGACAACGGCCTGACGCCGGTCTCGGCCTCGTGCGGCGCCGGCGGCCTCATCGAGCCGAATCCCGACCGCGCGGCCGCGCTCGACGCGCTCAAGGCCCAGTGCGAGACGCTGGCCACCCTGGGCCTGACGCGCACCTACACGACCACGGCCTCCGCGGTGACGCCCACGCCGGAGGGGTATGCCTCGGCGCCCGAGCGTCTCCACGAACTGGGTGAGATCGGGCGGCAGCACGGCCTGGTCGTGATGGTGGAGTTCGTGCGCCAGTCGGTCTTCGCCTCCACCCTGACAACGCTCCTGCCCCTCGTGCGGGCGGCCGCCCACCCGAACGTGGCCATCGTGTTCGACTGCTACCACTTCTGGTCGGGCCTCAACAAGCTGGCCGACCTGGATCTCCTGCGGCCGGGCGACATCGGGCACGCGCACTTCCAGGACGTGCCGGCCATCCAGCGCGAGCTGCTCTCGCTGACCACCCGCGAGATCCCGGGCGACGGCGTGTCGCCGCTCACGGCGATCCTGCAGGCCCTGGCCAAGGCCGGGTACGCCGGTCCGCTCTCGGTCGAACTCTTCGCTGCGCGCTTCCAGCAGGGCGACCCCACGGTCATCGCCCGCGAGATCGCGACGAAGGCGGAGGCCGTGATGCGCCGCGCGACCGTGATGTGACGCCGGGCCGGCGCCTGCCGGCGATCCCCGTTCCCGGCACGGATCGCCGTCCGCCCGTGCGGCCCGAGGTGCCGCTCGGCGGCGCCGCCCCGGTGGTATCATGCGCCGCGTCGGACAGTCGACGACTATCCATCCCCCATGGAGATGGCACGGATACGTGCCGCCGGCCGCCGTCCGATCCTGAACGCCGTGCACGTGATGGAGGTACCCCATGTACGCCACCCCGCGAGCCTTCCCCTGGATCGTCCTCGGCCTCGTGCTGGCGGCCGCGCTCGCCGCCCCGCCGGCCGCATCGGCGCAGACCGCCGAACTCCGCGGCGCCGTCGGCGATAGCACCGGCAGCGCCCTGCCCGGCGTGACCGTGACCGTCGTCAACACGGCCACAGGCGTCGAGCGCGTCGTCGTCACCGACGAGCAGGGCGCGTTTCGCATCCCCGCGCTGCAGCCGGGCCCCTACAGCGTGGAGTCGTCGCTCGTCGGCTTCGGCCCCGACGTGAAGCAGGTGGTGTTGACCGTGGGCCAGGTGGCCGACCTGAAGGTCACCCTCGCCGTCGGCGCCATCCAGGAGAGCGTCCAGGTGGTCGGGCGGTCGGCGGTGGAGATCGAGACCAGCAAGGCCGACCTGTCCGCCGTGGTCAACCAGGAGCAGCTGTCGGAGCTGCCGGTGCTCAACCGCGGGTTCGTCGGTCTCGCCCAGCTCCTGCCCGGCGGCGGACCGGCCCGCACGGCCGACGGCCGCTTCGGCATCTCGACGGCGTTCGGCGGCACGAACGTCCGCAGCATGTACTCGATGCAGATCGACGGCGGCGTGATGGACCACCCGATCTACGGGTTCGCCATCGTGAACGTCAGCCAGGACGCCGTGCAGGAGTTCCGCGTCCTGCGCAACCAGTTCGACACCGAGTACTCGCGCGCCGGCACCGCCGTGGTGAACGTCGTCACGCGCTCGGGTACCAACGACCTGAGCGGCCGCGTCTCCTACTTCGGCCGCGACGACTCGCTCAACGCCAAGAACGCGTTCGCCCGGTCGAAGCCGCCGTTCGACGCGACACGCTTCAGCGCCGCCCTGGGCGGCCCGCTCATCCGCAACAAGGCCTTCCTGTTCGGCACCTTCGAGTACAACCGGCAGAACTCCGTCCGTATCATCGCGCTGCCGGCCGCGAATCCTTTCGCCGGCCAGTTCAACGGCGTCTACGACAACGGCACGCGCGCGAAGCTCGGCCAGGCCAAGCTGGACTACACCGCCAACCAGAATCACGCGTTCAGCGTCCGCTACCTGTACGACAACGACGACATCGTCGAAGACTACGAGCTGGCCGAGAACACGGCGCTCGACTTCTCGGACGTGTCGGCGAGCTGGAACTGGACGCTCGGCGGATCGATGTTGAACAACCTGGTCGTGCAGTTCATGGACCAGGACACCCAGCGCTTCCAGACGACCACCGACACGCAGGTGATCCGCCCGTCGTTCACCTCGGGCCGCTCGCCGAACCTGCCGCAGGGCTTCCCGCGCAAGCGCTACACGATGAACGACACCTTCTTCTGGTCCACGGGCCGCCACTCGACGAAGTTCGGCGTCCGCATGTCGTTCGAGGACCTGAACTACCTGGCCGACTACTACGGGGCCGGCGTGTGGCAGTTCAACACGGATCGGCCGTTCGACCGGGCCGACCGTACCACGTGGCCCACGCGGTTCACCGTCGGCAGCGGCCCGGCGACCCGCAACTACAGGAACACCGAGTGGGGCTTCTTCGCGCAGGACGACGTCCGGCTCGGTCGCCTGACGCTCAACCTCGGGCTGCGCTACGACTTCGACTCCAACCTGCGGAGTCCCGATCTCATCGCCGACCTCCTGGCCAACCCGCAGTTCGCGGGCCTCGAGAACCTCGTGACCGCCGACCGCGGCAACGACCTCAACAACATCCAGCCGCGCGTGGGCTTCGCCTGGGACGTCACCGGCAGCGGCCAGACCGTGGTGCGGGGTGGCTACGGGCTGTACTCCGGCCGCAACCGCCCGTGGTTCAACATCCGCGGCGACGTCGTGAGCAACCAGTTCACGGCCGAGATCACGGACCCGAACCTGCTGCAGTTCTATCCCGACCAGACGGCGGCGCTCGGCGGTCGGACGCTGGAGGACTACATCCGCACGGCCGGTGGCCGCGCGCTGTACCTGCCCGGCGACGACCTGAGCCTGCCGTACGTGATCAGCGCCACGATCGGCGTGGCCAAGATGCTGCCCGGCCAGACCTCGCTCGAGGTCGACCTGATCCACCAGGCCCAGAAGGACCTGCAGACGGGACGCGACGCCAACCTGCCGGCCCGCGGCCCCATCGCCTCGAACCCGCGCCCGTATCCGCAGTTCGGCTCCGTCACGCTCATCAACTCGCTGACCAACTCCACCTACGACGCCCTGCAGACGCAGCTCCGCAAGCGCTTCAAGAGCACGACCTGGCAGGTGTCCTACACGCTGGCCAAGGCCATCTCGGACAACACGAACGACAACGCGAGCTTCAACACCGATCCCTGGAACACGTTCGGGAACGACGACCGCGGCCCCGACGAGAACGACCGGCGCCACGCGCTCTCGGTGTCGGCCATCGCGCCGCTGCCGTGGGGCGTCCAGCTCTCGACCATCGTGTCGCTGCGCACGGGCAACCCCTGGGACATCATCGCCGGCGTCGACCTGGACCGCGACGGCAACAACCAGGACCGGCCGGCCGGCCTGCAGAAGAACTCGGGCGGCCGCGAGAGCGATGCGAACCTGGCCATCATCAACAACCTGCGCCAGGCGCGGAACCTGGCGCCCATCACGATGGACCAGCTGACCAGGACCTCGCGCGACCGGGTCGTGGACATGCGCGCCACCAAGGCCTTCCGGGCGGGCGCCAAGGCGCGGTTCGAAGTGTTCCTCGAGGCCTACAACCTGCTGAACACCGTGAACTTCGAGAACCCGAGCGGCTCGATCTCGTCGGGCAGCTTCGCCACCTACACGACGGCGCGCGACGCGCGGCAGATTCAGTGGGGGGCGCGCATCCAGTTCTGACGCCGTCCCGCCAGGAGCTGGCGACGGGGTGTCGCCCGCTCCGTGGTCCTCGAGCACCCGTCAACGAGGCGGGGTATGCTGAGCCGCTCTCCGTGGAGCGCTTCGCCGCGGTGCCAGCAAGGGGGACCCGCGACGATCGCGAATGGACATCACGGGCAAGGCCGAGGCCGTCATGCGGCAGGCGAGGGTGCTGTGACACGACGGGCCGCCGACGACCCGGGAAGGAACGACCATGAGCGCTGAACTCGAGACGCTGTTCGCCAGATTCGATCGGGGCCTGTTGTCCCGTCGCCAGCTCCTGACGGCCCTTGGGATGACGGCGGCGATGGCGCCCGCCTCGGCCCTCCCCCCCACGACGCTCTTCGCACAGGGGCAGTGCGGAGGCGCGCGCAAGGGCTCGCCCGAGTGCGACACGACGCCGGCGAAGCTGCCCTTCGCCGTCACGGGCTGGCAGACCGTGCTCCTCGACCACTTCGCCTGCCAGGTCGTGGACTATCCGAAGGAAGCCGCGTTCTACCAGGCGCTGATGAACTGGAAGATCCGGAGCGACGACGGGACGCAGGCCGTGCTCGACATCGGCGACTGGGGTGGACTCGTGCTGCGCGGCGGCTACGTGGCGCCGCCGGCGCCGCCCACGCCGCCGCCGTCGGCGGCCCCGGCGCCCGGCGGCGGAGGCCGGCCGGGCTTCGTCCGCGCGCCCAGGAACGCCGCCTTCGACGGCATGTGCTGGGGCATCACGCCGTGGAACACGAAGACGGTGGAGGCCGAACTGAAGGCCCGCGGCCTGTCACCGGTGGCCGACCACCACGGCGACTTCCAGAGCTTCCACGTGAAGGACCCCGACGGCTTCGCGCTCCAGATCAGCAACGGCAGCCGCCAGAACCGCCGCACGACGCCGGCCACGGGGAAGACGTCGGCGCCCGCGCCGTTCGAGTCGACCCCGTGGAAGACCGTCTGGCTCGACCACATCTCCTTCGAGGTGTCGAACTACAAGGAGACGGCCGCGTTCTACCACGCGCTCCTGGGCTGGACGCTGGGCGAGGACGAGGGCAGCCAGAACACGTGCCAGATCGGCGACGTGGGCGGCATCATCATCCGGCGCGGCAACCGCGGCCCGGTGGCGCCCGGCGCGCCGCGGCGCGCCAGCATGGGCCACATCTCCTTCGGCATCACGCCCTTCGATCCGGATGCGGTGAAGGCCGAACTCACCACGCGGGGCCTGAACGCCCGCGAGGACACCGGCGGCCGCGGCGACATCCACACCGCGCCGTACAAGAGCTACCACACGACCACGCCGAACGGCTTCGACCTGCAGATCAGCGCCACGACGAAAGCGACGCGGAACGACGGCTGATCGCAGGGCGGCGCACGGCGCCGCCGCCTCTCAGGCCCGGTGACGGAGGGCGGTGCCGCCCGCGCTGAGGCGCGGCGGCCCCGTCAGCCGTGGTTCTCGATGTGTGGGCCGTCGTCGAACGTCCGGTTCCGGATGGCCCAGGCCCCGACCGCCCCCAGGGCGACGATCACCGACGCCAGCTCGATCGACACGCCGTTGTGCAGGAAGAACGCCGAACGGGTGATGGCCCACTGCGGCGCGTGAACCGACCCCAGCAGCGCGTGCTGGCCGAGGGTCGGCGTGACGATGACGACGAAGCCGGCCAGCTCGAGGGCCAGGCCCGCCTCCACCAGGTAGTCCCACGGGTGCAGGTATCGCCGGTAGGCGAGCCCGCACGTGATGGCGACCGCGACGAGCGCCAGGACGTAAGCCATGTGTCCTCCTCGTGACGGGCGCCGGCCGGTCGAGGCCGACGGGCGGGCGCCGTCCAGCGTGAACCTGCGGATACCTTCCTTATAGCGCACCCGGCCGATTCCCCGCCCCCGACGGCTGTGCTTCGGCGCGCGCCGTGCCGAAAATCAGTGTCTAAGATCCAATGAGTCCCAACCCACGGCAGGCGACGCCCGGCCCCCGCGCGCGTGCCCACGAGGCGGTCATGACGCGTGCCCGGACCCTGAGTGTGTCCCTGATCCTGACGCTGGTGCTCGTGGCGGCCCTGCCGGCCGCCGCGCAGTCCCCGGCCCTGCGCGTCGTGAACAGCGGCCCCCGCGGCGAGCTCGCCTCGGTCGAGCAGGCCAACGAGATCCGCGTGGTGTTCTCGGAGCCGATGGTGACCCTCGGGCGGATTCCCACGCCCGTGACCGCGCCGTTCCTGCGCATCGCGCCCGCCGTCGCCGGCACCTACCGCTGGTCCGGCACGACCACCCTCGTCTTCACGCCGGACCCGACGCGCCCGCTGCCGTTCTCCACGACCTACCAGGTCACGGTGGACCCGTCGGCCACGGCCGTGAGCGGCCGTCGGCTGGCCGCGCCCGTCACGTTCCGGTTCACGACGCCGACGGTCCGGCTCCTGTCCACGACGTGGTACCGCCGGGGGACCACCGTGGCGACGCCGCTCGTCATCGCGCTCCGCTTCAACCAGCCCGTCCGTCCGGCCGACGTCCTCGCGCACCTGACCGCCGCCCTCACTCCACACGACTTCGATCCACCCGCCTTCACGCCGGAGGAGCGGGCGCGCCTGACGGCGGAGCAGCCGGAGGCACTCGCCGCCTTCGCCGCGAAGGTCGCGGCCGTCCAGAAGGTCGCCGACGGCACCGAGCCCGTGCCGCTGCGGCTGGCCACCACGTGGGACCGGCAGCGCTTTCCCCCGTCGCCGGACCTCGTGATGGTGGAGGCCGCAGGTCCCGTGCTGCCGGAAAGCTGGGTGAAGCTGGCGCTCGACGCGCGGCTGCCGTCGCCGGCCGGGCCGGCCACCCCGGGCACGGCGCAGTACTACACCGTGGAGGCCGAGCCCGCCTTCTTCCTCGACGGTTTCGTCTGCGCGCGCGAGTGCGACGGCGACGACCGGAACCCGCTGCGCAGCCGCACGCCCGTGAACGTGAAGGTCTTCGCCGCCGCGATCACGGTCGTGGACATCACGGCGGCGCCCCAACCCGTCCGCAAGTCCGCCCGCCCCCCGGCCCGCCCGTCGTACGCCGAGGAGGACGCTGCGTACCTGACGCTCGAGGACGCCGGGTACGCCGCGCAGCCGCCGAACCGGAAGTACGCCGTGTCCGCGCCGGCCACGCTCGTGTCCGCCGACGGGCAGACGCTGGGGTACCCGTGGGTCGGCATCGTGGACAACTGGCACATGACCGGCTTCACGAGCTTCGGCGACGGCCACGGCGTATGGGAGCGGAGCTCGGGCCCGCAGCTGCCGTTCTACGCGCGCAACCTCCGGTCGATCACGCAGTGGATCTCCGCGCTGGATCCCGCGACGCTCATGCCCACGCTGCGCGACCTCATGGCGAACGGCTTCCGCCGCGAGCCGCCGGTGCAGGGCACGACGCGCCGGCTCCCCGTGACGGCCGACCGGGTGCAGTCCTACGGCCTCGACGTATCGCGGGCGCTCGGGCCGGGCGGCACGGGGCTCCTGTGGGCGGCGGTGCAGGACGGGGACCTGCTGGCCCGCACGCACCGGGCCGACCGCGAGGGCGAGCCTCACTCCCGTGCATCGATCGTGCAGGTGACGAACCTGGGCCTCTCGGTGAAGGACAGCCCGCAGAACACGCTCGTGTTCGTGACCCGGCTCGACACGGGCGCGCCGGTCGAGGGCGCCACGGTGTCGATCGTGCGCCTCGACAACACGACCTTCTGGCGCGGCACGACGGGCGCCGACGGCGTCGCGATCGCGCCCGCCACGCCGCTGCGCGATCCCGACCAGTGGTACGACTTCTCGTTCCTCGTCACCGCCGAGAAGGACGGTGACCTCGCCTACGTCGGCAGCGACTGGAACGAGGGCATCTCGCCGTGGGAGTTCGGCACGGGCCTCAACCTGCGCGAGCGGGACCCGCTCCTGCGCGGCAGCGTCTTCACGGACCGCGGCGTCTACCGCCTCGGCGAGACGGTGCAGTTCAAGGCCATCCTCCGGCAGAACGGCCCCGACGGCGTGCGCCTGCTGCCCCAGGGCACGCCGGTGTTCGTCAGCGTGCGCGACGCGCAGAACAAGGTCGTGGACGAACGGACCGTGCCCGTCACCGCCTGGAGCAGCGCGGAATGGACGCTGCCGCTGGCCGGCACGGGCACGCTCGGGGACTACTCGGTGCGCGCCATCCTCGCGTCAGACAGGCCCACGCCGAAGACGCCCGAGCAGCGCCAGCCCGGCGTCGAGCCGGGGCCGGACGACGACGACTACGTCGCCTACGAGCGGTCGGTGCACGGCTCCTTCCTGGTGGCGGCGTACCGGCGGCCCGACTTCCGCGTGGACGTCTCGCTCACGGGCCAGAGTCTGCTGGCCGGCGACCCGCTGCGCGGCGTCGTCACGGGCCGCTATCTCTTCGGCGCGCCGATGGGCGGGAAGCCGGTGAACTGGCGCTACACGAAGACGCCAGGCTACGGCGCGCCGGACGCGATCGCCGAGCGCTTCGGCGACGACCGCTGGGTGTTCGTCGGCATGCCGTCGCCCACCGAGGGCTACGTGGGCCGGACCGAGATCGGCCAGGACCAGGGCACGCTCGCGGCGACGGGCGATCTGCCGTTGTCGCTCGACACCGAGCGCGAGGCGGGCATTCCGTTCGTCTACTCGCTCGAGGGCGACGTGGAGGACGTCTCCCGGCAGCACATCGCCAACCGGGCCAGCCTCACCGTGCACCCCGCGCCGTGGTACGTGGGCGTCAGGCGGCCGTCGTACTTCCTGAACCAGGCGGCGGGACTCGAGACCGAGATCGTCGCGGCGGGCCTGGACGGCCAGCCCGTGGCCGGCGTGCCCGTGACCGTCACGCTCACGCAGGTGCAGTGGACGAGCGTGCGCCGCGCCGAGGGCAACGGCTTCTATACGTGGGACACGCAGCGGAAAGACGTGCCCGCCGGATCGTGGACCGTCACCACGGCCGAGGCGCCGGTGCCGCTCGCCATCCCGTTCGCGAGCGGCGGCTACTACGTGCTGGAGGCCCGCGGCCAGGGCGACGACGGGCGCTCCGCCGTGACGCGGACGTCCTTCTACGTGCTCGGCGAAGGCTACACGGCCTGGCAGCGGTTCGACCACAACCGCATCGATCTGGTGCCCGAACGCCAGACCTACAAGCCCGGCGACACGGCCCGCATCATGATCCAGTCGCCGTGGGAGCAGGCCACGGCCCTCGTCACGACCGAGCGCGAGGGCGTGCGCAGCCACCGCCAGTTCGCGCTCACCTCCACGCAGCAGTCCATCTCGGTGCCGATCACCGAGGACGACATCCCCAACGTGTTCGTCTCGGTGCTGCTCGTGAAGGGCCGGACGGCGGCGGCGCCCACCAATGCCTCGGCCACGCGCGCCAACGCGGACACCTCCGACCCCGGCAAGCCGTCGTTCCGCCTCGGGTACGTCGAGCTGAAGGTGGAAGACCGCGCCAAGCGCCTCTCCGTGAAAGTCACGGCGGACCGCGAAGAGTATCGCCCGGCCGCGAAGGCCACCGTGCACGTGGACGTCCACGACCTGGGCGGCGCGCCGGCGGCCTCGGAGGTCACGCTGTGGGCCGTCGACTACGGCGTGCTGTCCCTGACGGGCTACCAGCCGCCAGACGTCTCCGGGTCCGTGTACGTCCGGAAGGCGCTGCAGGTGCTGAACGAGGACAGCCGCCAGCGGATCGTGGCGCGGCGGGTGCTCACGCCGAAGGGCGGTGGCGAGGGTGGCGGCGGCGGCTCGGCGGCCGGCGCCGGCACGCTGCGCAAGGACTTCCGCGTGCTCGCCTTCTGGGTCGGCTCCGTCGTGACCGGTCCCGACGGCCGCGCCAGCGTCGAGATCACGTTGCCGGAATCGCTCACCACGTACCGCATCATGGCCGTGGCCGGCGATCGGCGCTCGCGGTTCGGCTCGGGCAGCGCCGAAGTCCGCACGAACAAGCCGGTCACGATGACGGCGGCCTTCCCGCGCTTCCTCGCGGTGGGGGACTCGGCCTTCTTCGGGGCCGTCGTCGGCAGCCAGCTGCCGGCGGACGGCACGGCCGTCGTCACGATGCGGTCACTGGACCCGGCGGTCTTCGCGCTGCAGGGGCCGGCCGAGCAACGCGTCCGGGTGGGCGCGGGCGGTACCGTGGAAGTGCGCTTCTCTGGCACGGCGACGAGCGTCGGGCGGGCGCGCATCCAGATGACGGCGGCCGTCGGCAGCGAGAGCGACGCGTTCGAGGACGTGCTGCCGGTGGAGGTGCTGGCGTCGCCGGAGACGGTGGCCGCCTACGGCGAGGCCGGCGGCGCCACGACGACGGCGCGCGAGACGCTGACGATCCCGTCCGGCGTGGTCCCGGGCCTGGGCGGGCTGGACGTGGAGCTGTCGTCCACCGCGATGGTGGGCCTGGGTGAGGGCGCGCGCTACCTGGTCGAGTACCCGTACGGCTGCGCCGAACAGCGCGCCTCCACGTCGCTGGCACTCGTGCTGGCCGGCGACCTGGGCGAGGCGTTCTCGCTGCCCGGGCTCACGCCGACCGCCATGCACGACGCGGCGCAGCGGACGCTGAAGGAGCTCGAGACCTACCAGTGCGAGAACGGCGGGTTCGCCTACTGGCCCGGTGCGTGCTGGACCGTGTCGCCGTATCTCACCGCCTACGTCCTGCACGTCTACGAGACGGCGGGCGACCTGGGCTACCAGGTGGACCGCGGCGTGACGGACCGGGCGTTCACCTACCTCGAACGGGCGCTCGCCGAACGGCCTCCGACCGACAACGAGGAGTGGTGGCCCGCCTACACGGCCTGGCAGGCGTTCGCGGTGAAGGTGCTCGCCGAGGGCGGCCGGACCGTGGACGCGCACGTGACGCGGCTGTACGGCTATCGCGATCGGATGCCCGTGTTCGCGCTCGCCTACCTCCACGACGCGCTCCTGGCCAAGGGCGAGGCGTCCGGCGCGCGGGCCGACGATCTGCGCCGGCGCATGGCCAACGCGATCCTGCCCGAGGGCGGCTCCGCGCACGTGGGCGAGCTGGCCGACCCGTACCTGCTGTGGTTCTGGAACTCGAACGTGCGCTCGACCGCGATCGTCCTCAACTCGCTCGTGAAGGCGAAGGTGGCCGACGCGCCGGTCCGGGAGCTCGTGCGCTGGATGATGACCGCGCGCAGGAACGGACGCTGGGGCAACACGCAGGAGAACGCGCACGCGATGGAGTCGCTGGTGGCGTACTACCGCACCTACGAGACCGTCGTGCCGGACTTCCGGGCCACGGTCCGCCTCGGCGCCCGCCAGCTCGCCAGGGACGAGTTCCGGGGGCGGTCCACCGAGGCGTCCCGGACCACGCTGCCGATGGCGCAGCTGCTGGCGCAGGCGCCGTCCGCGGCCGCACCGGCGGAGCAGGCCACGCCGCTCACCTTCACTCGTGAAGGCGCTGGCACGCTCTTCTATGCGACGCGGCTGCGCTATGCCGTGGACGCCCTCTTCCAGGATGGCCTCGACTCGGGCTTCTCGATCGAGCGCCGCTACGAGCCGTACCTGGAAGCGGGCACGGCCGCGCCAGCCACGGCCTACGCCGCCGGCGACCTCGTGCGGGTCACGCTCACGTTCCGCCTGACGAAGGAACGCCGCTACGTGGCCGTCACCGATCCCCTGCCCGCCGGGTTCGAGGCCGTGGAGTCGTGGTTCGCCACGACGGCCTCGGATCTCGCCGCCGCGCAGGATCGCCAGACCAACGAGGGCGGCACCGCGAGCGACTGGCGCAACTGGTGGCGGTTCAGCGGCTTCGACCGCGTGGAGCGCCACGACGACCGCGTGCAGCTCTTCGCCACGCGCCTGGCCGAGGGCGAGCACACGTTCAGCTACGTCGTGCGCGCGACGACGGCCGGCAGCTTCCGCACGGCGCCCGCGCGCGCCGAGGAGATGTACGAACCCGAGGTGTTCGGTCGCACGGGCACGACCGTGGTGGAGGTCAAGCGGTGAGGGCGCGGCTTGCGCGAGTGGCGCGGGCGCTGGCGCGGGCGCGGGCGCGGGCGCTCGCGGCCCTCGCCGCCGTGGTCGCGCTGGCGCTCTGGGTGCGGATGGGGCCGCTGCCGGACGGGCTGCTCGACGAGGCGGCCGGGCCCTCGACGCTCGTGGTGGATCGCCACGGCACGCCGTTGTACGAGGCGCTCGCCGGCGACGACGCGCGCCGGATGCGGATCGCAGCCGACCACCTGCCGCCCCTCGTCGTGGCGGCCACGGTCGCGGTCGAGGATCGGCGCTTCTGGCGGCATCCGGGCGTCGATCCGCTGGCACTCGCCCGCGCCCTGCGCGTGAACCTGGCCGAAGGCCGGATCGTCGAGGGCGGCTCCACCCTCACGCAGCAGGTGGCCAAGCACCTGCTGGCGCGGCGCGGTCCGACGGCGCGCCGGACGGTCCTGGCCAAGATCCGCGAGGCCGTCGTGGCCCTGCGCCTCGAGCACCGCTTCACGAAGCGCGAGCTGCTGGCGATGTACCTGAACCTGGCGCCGTACGGCAATCAGGTGGCCGGCATCGAGCGGGCGAGCCGCGAGTACTTCGGCGTGCCCGCCGCCATGGTGACGCCGGCGCAGGCCGCGTTCCTGGCCGGCCTGCCGCAGCGGCCGTCCGGCTTCAACCCGTACCGGCGCAAGGCCGCGGCGATGGCCCGCCAGCGCACCGTGCTCCACCGCATGGAGCGCGAAGGGCTGATCTCGGCCGAGGAGGCCCGGCAGGCCCGGGCCGACGCCGTGGTGTTCTCGCGCGCCGCCACGCGGCCGCTGGCGCCGCACTTCGTGCAGATGGTCGTGGCCGCCGCGGGCGACCATCCGCCCGAGCGCCTGCAGACGACCCTCGACGCCGATCTGCAGGCCGACGTGGCCGGCGTGATCGAGCACCAGCGGGACCAGCTCCGCGCGCACGGCGCGGACAACGTCGCCGTGGTGGTGCTCGACAACGCCACCGGCGAGTGGCTGGCGTGGGAGGGTTCCGGCGACTACGTCGATCGCGCGCACGGCGGCGCGATCAACGGCCCCGTGACGCCGCGCCAGCCCGGGTCGGCGCTGAAGCCCTTCACCTACGCGCTGGCCTTCGAGTCGGGGTTCGGGCCCGCGAGCGTGCTGGCCGACGTGCCGGCGAGCTTCCCGACCGCCGAGCCCGGCGTCGTCTACAGCCCCAGGAACTACGACGGGCGGTACCGCGGGCCGATGCTGGCCCGCTTCGCGCTCGCGGGCTCCGAGAACGTGCCCGCCGTGGTGCTCGCGTCCGAGCTGGGCGTGCCGGCGCTCCTGCGCTTCCTCGGGCGGGCCGGCTTCAGCACGTTCGACAAGACGGCCGCCTATTACGGGCTCGGCGTCACGCTGGGGAACGCCGAGGTGCGGCTGGACGAGCTCGTCGCCGCCTACGCGGCCTTCGCCCGGGGCGGCGCCTGGCTGCCGCCGACGGCGGTGCCGCGCCCGTTGGAGGGGACGTCGCCGTTCCGGCAGATCGTGTCCCCGCGCACGGCCTTCTGGATCACGGACATCCTGTCGGACGCCGACGCGCGCGAGTTCGCGTTCGGCCGGGGCGGCAGCCTGGAGCTGCCGTTTCCCGTCGCCGTGAAGACGGGCACGTCGCAGTCGTACCGCGACAACTGGACCGTCGGCTACTCGACGCACGTCACCGTCGGCGTCTGGGTCGGGAACTTCGACCGGACGGCCCTCCGCAACTCGAGCGGCGTCACCGGCGCGGCCCCGATCTTCCACGCGGTGATGCTCGCCGCCGAACGCCGGGTCGCCGGCGAGTCGTTCTCGACCGCCCCGGTGGCGCGTCCGCCCGGCACCGTCGTGGAGCGGACCGTGTGCGCGCTGTCCGGACAGACCGCCAACGCCTGGTGCCCGCTCCGCCGCCGGGAGTTCGTGGCCGCGGAATCGCCGGACGTGGCGTGCCGCTGGCACCACGGGACCGACGGGGGCGTCGTCACGGAATGGCCGTCCGAGTATCGCCAATGGGCCCGAGAGCACGCGGGCACGTCGCCGGAGTCGACGCTGGCGGCGCGTGAACGGGGGCGCGACCGGGACTCGCGGGCCGGACCCACGCGCCGGGCCTCGCGCGCGTCCGGGGCGGCCGCCGGATCGGCGGTCCCGGAGCGTCTGGCCATCGCCAGCCCGCCCGATGGCGCGACGTACCTCATCGACCCGACGCTGCGCCGGGAGTTCCAGACGCTGCCGCTCAGGGCCGTGGCGGCCAGGGGCCTGGTGGAGTGGCGCGTGTCGGGCGCGGTCGTGGGCCGCGCGCCGGCCGACGGCGAGGTGGCCTGGCCGCTCGCGCCGGGCACCCACACGATCGAGGCCCGAGACGGCCGGGGACAGGTGAGCGAGGCCACGGTGGTGGTCCGCTGAGCGGCGTTTCGTCCGACGCGACTGCCGGTCGCCGGCGACCGGCCAGCCCGCCAACGCCGCCGGCGACTGGGAGTAGCATGTGCGGGCCATGAAAATGCTCGCCGTCGCCGCCCTCGTCCTCACCGTGTCGTCCCCCGCGTTCGCCCAGCGTCCCCAGCTCACCCCGGAACAGCGGGCCGAGGCCGCGAAGCGGCGCGAGGCGGAGATGGCCGCGCCGCGGCCCATCGACGCCCTCGACAGCGTGTGGACCGAGGAACTCACCTGGATGGAAGTGCGCGACGCCATCAAGGCGGGGAAGACCACGGCCCTCATCCTCACCGGCGGGGTCGAGTCCAACGGGCCGCACCTGGCCACGGGCAAGCACAACTTCATCCTGAAGGTGATGGGCGAGGCCATCGCGCGGAAGCTCGGGAACGCCCTCGTCGCGCCGATCCTCACGCTCGAACCTGGACGCCCCGACGGCGAGCGGGTCCCGCCCGGCAGCGTGTTCCTGTCGCAGGAGACCTACCGGGCCGTGCTCACCGACATGGCCACCAGCCTGAAGAGCATGGGCTTCACCAACGTGGTGTTCATGGGCGACAGCGGCGGCAACCAGACGCCGATGAAGGACGTGGCGGCGGCGCTGAACGCGAAGTACGCGGGATCGGGCGCGCGCTTCCACTTCATTCCCGAGTACTACGACTACGCCTCCGCGCAGCGGTACGTGCAGAGCCACGGCGTGCCCGAGCAGATCGAGTTCGGCGCCAGCCAGGGCTCGGACAGGATCCACGAGGAGTACAGCATCGACGCGCTGATGGCCCTGTACGATCCGGCCACGATCCGCATCGAGCAGCGCACCAAGGCGAATCGCGCCACCATCAACGGCGTGAGCCTGCTGCCGATGACGAAGACGCTGGAGATGGCGAAGCAGATCGTGGAGGTGCGGGCCGGGCTGGCCGTGGCCGCCATCCACAAGGCCCTCGGCCAGTAGCGCGCGCTCGCGCGCCCGCCCGCCTCAGAACCGGACGGTGTAGACCAGCCGGAACTGCCGCCCCACCTCAGGGACGACGTCCTTGAGGTAGTTCAGGTGGTTCCGGTAGAGCGTGTTGGCGGCGTTGTCGAGGCGCGCCGCCACCGTCTGAATGGTCCGCGCGGACTGACGGGTGTAGGTCGCATGGAAGCGGAGCAGCGCGTAGCCCGCCGTCTCCGCCTCGCCCGCGAAGACGCGGTCCTGGCGGGCCACGCCCGTGAGGTTGCCACCGATCTCCAGCGGCCCGCGCGTGTAGCGGAGCCCGCCCATGAGGCGCATCGGCGGGATGCGCGGCAGCGGCGTTCCGTCCGACACCCGTTCCGCCCGCACGAGGTCCCACGTGAACTCGGCGCCGAGGGCCTGGGTGATCGTCACGTCCGCGTGACCCTCCAGGCCGTAGAGCGTGGCGTCGGCGGCCGTGTACTCCGCGAACGGGAACTCGGAGCCGTGCGCGTCCGCCTCGTCCCCCTCGCCGGCGTGTGACACGCCGAAGCGCGCGTCGAATTCCTCCTCGCGCGCGCCGAACGCCTCGTCCGTGAGCGGCGACCTGAAGATGAAGTCGTCGATCCGGTTGTAGAAGACCGTGATCTCGGCCTGGACGCGGTTCGACCGGCCGCGCACCGAGAGGTCCACGCCGTTTGCGCGTTCCGCCTTCAGGTCGGGATTGCCGACCTCGTAGGTGAGGTTGCCGGCGTGCGGGCCGAAGAAATACAGCTCCTCGAGCGCGGGATTGCGCGCGGCCCGCGCGATGCTCGCCGCGATGACCAGGTTGTCGGCGGCGGCGCGCGGCCGGAAGAGCGCGCCGATCGACGTCGAGAACTCCGTGAAGTCGCGCCCTGGAAGGCCGCCTCGCGGCTCGAACGACGTGCGGTCGACACGGCCCCCGAACTGGAAGGTGAAGTGCGGCCACGTGAGCTCCTCGTACAGGAAGCCCGCCGCGCCCCGCTGGTCCACCGGCGGCGACAGCGCCTCCTCGCCGATGGCCTCGAAGCTGCGGTTCAGGAACCAGCCGCCGACCGACCCGGCCAGGCGTCCGGCTGGACGATGCGACACGAGCACCTCGCCCTCCACCGTGTCGTTCCTGAAGCGCGTGCCCACGTCCACGCCCTCGAGCTCGGCGTGCTGGTAGCGGCGGACGCCGAACGTGGCCCGGTAGGAGGTGAGCACGCCGTCGAGACCCTGACCGCCGGCCCGCGCCGAGAAGGCATGGCGCTTCGGCGTGAGGCTGATCGTGCCCTCTTCCAGCACCGGCACGCCGTACTTCGTGTCGTCGTACCCGTAGCTCGCGCCCGCGTACTGGCGCTCGCCCGTCCACCCGGCTCCCACGTTCACGAAGCCCGAACGCGACTGCGAATTGGCCACCTCGCCCTCGGGCGTGCCGTAGTTCCCGGCGCGCTGCCCGCCGCCGCCGAGGTGCACGGCGAAGGTGCCGTTGCCGAGGTGGACGTCGCCGGCCGCGCCGGCCGGCCTCGAGTTGCTGCCGAGGTTGAACGTGAAGGACCCGGTCGGCGCCGTCACCTTCTCGGCCGGGATCTGGTCGGTGACCACGTTGACGAGGCCGCCGATCGCGTTGGCGCCGTACAGGAGCGTCGCCGGCCCGCGCACCACCTCGATCCGCTGTGCCGAGGCCGGGTTCACCGGCACACCGTGGTCGCCGGACTGGCTGGAGAGGTCGCCCATCCGCTGCCCGTCCTGCAGCACGAGCACGCGGTCGCCGTCGAGGCCCCGGATGACGGGGCGCGCCGGGCCGGGCCCCAGCGAGCGCATTGCGACGCCGGGCTCCGCCTGGAGCGTGGCGCCGATCGTGTCCTGCAGCTGCCGGGCGAGGTCCTCCGCCGACAGGACCGAGGTCGGCTGGTAGGACTCGAACTGGGCCTTCGGGTTCGGGCTCACCGACAGCACCTCCGCGAAGTGCAGGTCGAGCTCCACCTCGATGTCGAGCGTCGCGCCCGCACCGCCGACCGTGACCTCGGCCCGCCGGCTGCTGTAGCCGTCGGCGCGCACCGACACGTGGTACTCGCCCGGGGCCAGGGCGTCGAATCGGTAGGTGCCGTCCTCGGCGGTCCTGGTCTCGCGCCGGAGTTCTTCGACGACCACGGCGGCGCCGCCCATGGGATCGCCGCCCGCCCGGGTGACCCGGCCCGTCAGGGCGCCCTGGGCGAAGGCGGATGGGGCCGATCCGAGGAGCAGGGCGACGACGGCAAGCGGCAGCGACAGGACGGAACGTGCAGGCACGGGGACGACCCTCCGACAGGACTCGCCCAAGCCTAGAGAAGCCGGAGCGAGCCGCCATCCGCCATCTCGTGAGTGGTCGCTTTGGGGCGGTGAATGGACGTCGTCCGGGGCTGGCGCGGCACCCGGTCGCCGGCCCGATCGCGCCGGTCGGCGGGCGCGGCCGCCCGTTCGTTCGCCGGCACGGGCCCGCCCGCGGGCCCGGGTCTACAATTCGGCGGTGAGCTCCTCCGCCGCGGCGCAGCTGCTGAACCTCGTCGGATTCACGACGGGCGCGGCGCTGTGCGCCATGCTGCTCGCGCTGGTCAGGCAGGGGCGTGCCTCGGCCGACCGCAGCGACCGCCTGCCCTTCTTCACCGCGCTCCTGGGGCTCGCCTGGAACCTCGGCGAGCTGGGCGACTACTTCCTCAGCCGCGTGGGCAGCGCGGGGCCGGAGTCGTGGCTGAGCGCCATTTCCTTCGCGGCCCTGGCCACGCTGGCCGCCGTCGTGGTGCACTCGGTGGCGCGCGACGTCCGCGGCGGGCGTGTGCTCATCGGCCTGGCGTACGCGGCGGCCGCGGCGGCGGCCGTGCTGCAGGCGCGAACCCTGGCGCTGGGCGACACGCGGCCGTCCGCGCTGGCCTTCACGATCCTGACCGTGGCGTTCCTGGTGCTGGCGGTGCCGCTGGCCCTGCTCACGCGCAGCCAGACCAACGGGCGGCGGGCGCTCTGGATGCTCTCCCTCGGTCTCTTCGCCGTGTCGGCGAACCACCTCGGACACTTCCACGACGATACGGGCGGCTGGCTGGCCGAGCTCATCGGCCACCAGGCCGTGCTGCCCCTCGCCTTCGCCGTCCTCTACCAGGAATACCGCTTCGCCCTCGCGGACCTCTTCCTCAAGCGCGCGCTCACGCTCCTGGCCGTCGTGGCCCTGGCGATGGCCAGCTACGCCGGACTCGCCGCGCTGCCGCCCGGACCGCTGAACGTCGCCGCCCTGATCGGGGCGTGGGTGGCGACCGCGGTGGCGTATCCGTCGCTCCGCCAGGCGATGTCACGCTTCGTGGACTCCGCGCTGCTCGGCCGCCGCGACTTTCCGGAGCTGCGTCAGCGGCTGGCGCGGGCCCTGCCGGAGTGCGAGTCCGTGGAGACGGTGCTCGAGGCGACGGCATCACTGGCCGCGACGGCGATGGATGCCGACGGCGCGTGGTGCGATCGCGCCGGCGATCCGGCGCCGCCGGGCGCGTCCGTCAGCGCCGAGATCCGGGTCCACACCACCGAGGCGCCGCACTTCGTGCTGCGCCTGGGGCGCCTCCTCGGCGGACGCCGGCTGCTCTCGGACGACAGGGCCTTCCTCGACCACGCGGCCCTCCTCGCGGCCCGTCGCATCGACGCGGTGCGCCTCAGCCAGGAGCGCTTCGACCAGCGGCTGCGCGAGGAGGAGATCGAGCGGCTCGCCGCCGAGGCCGAGCTGCGCGCGCTGCGCGCCCAGATCAACCCGCATTTCCTGTTCAACGCGCTCACGACGATCGGGTACCTCATCGACTCGGCGCCGCCGCGCGCCTTGAAGACACTCCTGCGCCTCACGTCGCTCCTCCGGAGCGTGCTCCGGTCCGAGGGCGAGATGACCACGCTCGGCCGCGAGGTGGAGCTCGTCGAGCACTATCTCGACATCGAGAAGGAGCGCTTCGAGGAGCGGCTGCGCGTGGTCGTGGACGTGCCGGGGACGCTCCGCCACCTGCCCGTGCCCTGCCTGATCCTGCAGCCGCTCGTGGAGAACGCCGTCAAGCACGGCGTCGCGCCGTCGATTCCCGGCGGCGACGTCCGCGTCACGGCCCGCCTCGACGGCGCGGCCGACGCGCCGCACCTCGTGCTGACCGTCCGGAACACCGGAGCTCCCTTCGTCGCGGCCGGTGACCCCGCGTCCACACGCGTCGGCCTCGCCAACGTCGAACGGCGGCTCGCCGGCCACTTCGGGACCGCGGCGTCCCTGTCGCTCGGCGCCGACGGCGGCGTCACCACGGCCGAAGTGCGCCTGCCCGCCGCGGCCGCGCCGCCGGGAGCGGCCGACGCCGCGTCCGCGCGCGCTGCCGGATAGCGATGCCCGCCTTGACCGTCCTCATCGCGGACGACGAGCGCCCGGCGCGCCGGTTCCTCGCGAACCTGCTGGCGGAGCTGCCCGACGTGGCGCTGGTGGGCGAGGCCTCGAACGGCCGTGAGGCGATGGACCTCATCACCGAGGTCCGGCCGGACCTCGCGCTGCTGGATCTCCAGATGCCGGAGCTGGGCGGTCTCGACGCCGCGCGCCTCCTCGCGGCTGGCGCCACGCCCGCCATCGCCTTCGTCACGGCGTTCGACGACTTCGCCGTGGAGGCGTTCGAGCTCGGCGCCGTGGACTACCTGCTGAAGCCCGTGGAGAAGGCGCGGCTCGCGGCCACGATCGCGCGGGCCCGTGCCCGGGTGCACGCGAGCGCCGGCGAGAAGGCGCGCGCCGTGACCGCCGCGGTGCAGGCGTTCGAGTCGGCCACGCGGCGCGCCTTCCTCGAACGCATCCCCGTCCGCGGCAGGGACGACGTGGTCATCCTGCCCGTGCGGCAGGTGGCGTCGATCGTCGCCGATGGAGAACTGCTGGTCATCACGACGACCACCGGCGAGCGCTACACGATCGCGCACCGGCTCCACGCGCTCGAGGCCAGGCTCGACCCGCGTCGGTTCGTTCGGCTCGGGCGGGGCACGCTCGTGGCCGTGGACCTGATCCGCAAGGTCAGCCCGATGCCCGGCGGCACCTACCAGGTGACGCTCGCCGACGGACGTCAGCTGCCCGTCAGCCGGCTCCAGTCGAAGGTGCTGCGGGAGACGCTGCTCCGGCTGTAGGCGCCTGGCGCCGCGGCGCCAGGACTAGCTGA
The DNA here is from genome assembly GCA_041394705.1 of Vicinamibacterales bacterium. Lineage (GTDB taxonomy): Bacteria > Acidobacteriota > Vicinamibacteria > Vicinamibacterales > UBA2999 > CADEFD01. The sequence continues at coordinate 330,821 of JAWKHS010000005.1, read as the reverse complement.
CCTCGATCTGCCCCGTCGCCCTGGCCCGCAACAGCGACCACGACAGGCCCACGCCCAGCAGGACGCCCACCACGAGCAGCCCCACCCAGACGATGGCGCTGCCGGTCATGCTCACCACGTGGCGGTCGACCAGGAACCACACGAGCACCGAGAAGAGCGCCAGGCCGAGCAGCAGCCCCAGGGCGCCCATCGCGATGAAGGCCGTGCGCAGGCAGAGCAGCCAGGCGATGCCGAGGGCGAGGACCGCCAGCACCTTGCCGGGCGTGACCGCCACCGGCGGCGCCGTGATCCAGTGCACCAGGGACGTGCCGCTGGGATTGAAGGTGGCGAGGACCAGCAGCACCGCCAGCACGATGCGCACCACGAGGCCCTGCAGCGAAATGCCTTGACCCGCCATGCGCGGGATTCTAGTGCACGCCGGCCGAACCGTGTGAGGCGCCGTGGGCGCGCGAGGCGCGGACTATACTGGCGCCGTGGAACGGCCCGCACCCAACGTGAAGTACCTCACCACGTTGGCGGTGGTCGCCGGACTCATCCTGGCGATCGGGTCCGTGTTCCGTCCGCGGACCGGCCCGTCGGATCAGCCCCCGCCCAACGACACCGATCTCGCGCGGCTCGCCCGTCTCACCGATCGCCGGACCCTCGAGTCGCGCATGGGCTTCCTGGGCCAGGTGGCCGACGGTGCGGCCGGCGCCGTGGTCTGGCTGAACGCGAGCGAGTCGAGCGGTGTCGTCTGGGAGGACGACACGATCGCCACCGCGCGTTTGACGCCGCGCTACGCGCCCCAGGCGACGGTCCGCGTCGACGGCACGGAGCGGCGGCCGACCGTGACGGAGTGGGCGCCCGGCCTGCCCGTCGTCGAGATCCGCGTCGCCGGCCTCGGCGCCTCCGCGCCCCTGCGCGCCGACGAGGCCCTGGAGTCGGGCCAGCCCCTGGTGGCCGTGTGGCGCACGGCCCGCGGGCGGGCGTTCGCCGACGGCGCCTTCGCGTCGATCACCAACGCGACCTGCGGCGGGCACCCGGTGGCCGAGATCACCACGACGCTGCCGCTCGGCCGCGCGATGGCCGGCGGCGGGCTGTTCGACCTGGATGCCCACCTGGTCGGGTTCATCGTGCCGTGCGACGGCCGCTACGCCGCGCTGACGCCGTCCGCCGTGGATGGCATCCTGCGCGAGACCGTGTCCTTCGCGAACCGGCTGCGCGCCCGCTACGGCCTGGAGGTGGGGGAGCTCACGGAAGCCGAGTCCGCGTACTACGACACGACGGCCGGCGTGCCGGTGCGCGAGCTGGCGATCGACGAGGTCGCGGACCTCGCGGGCCTGCGTCCGGGGGACATCGTCGTCGGCCTGAACGGCGCGGCGGTGGCGCGGCTGTCGGACCTCGAGCCGCTCGCGGCGCGCACGCCGCTGGTTGCCCCGGTGCTCTCCGTCGTGCGCGACGGCAAGCCGATGGACATCGCCCTGGCGCGGCCGGAGGCCGCGCCCGGGAGCGCGCCGGCGACGGCCGGGAGCGGATCCGGGCTCCTCCTGGAACCGGCCGCGCGGACGTTCGAGGTGGAAGGCGTGGTGGCCGGCAGCCGCGCCGCGGCCGCGGGCCTGGCGGCCGGCGATCTCATCGTGCGGGTCGGCCGCGGCGAACCGCGGAGCGCCGACCAGGTGCGCCGCCTCCTCGCCGGCCCGCTGGTGTCGGCGGTCTTCGTGGAAGTGCTGCGCGACGGGCGGCGCCTGGGCGCGCTCCTGGCCCCGGGGTCCTGATGGATCACCTCACCTCGCTCGGCCTGATCCTGCTGCTGGCGCTCCTGGCCGGCCGGCTCGTGCGCGTGATCCGCGTCCCCGAGGTGACGGGCTACATCCTGGTCGGCGTGGCCCTCGGCCCGTCGCTCCTCGGCTGGCTGAGCCGCGACAACCTGATCACGATGAGCGTCTTCAGCGAGGTCGCCCTCGGCCTGATCCTGTTCTCGGTCGGCTCGGTGTTCGAGTTCTCGCGCTTCCAGCGGATCGGCCGCCAGGTGATCATCCTGACGGCCGTGGAATCGGCCACGGCCGCCACCATCGTCACCGCGGGCGCTCTCGCCTTCGGGCAGTCGTGGCAGGTGGCGATGCTGCTCGGCGCGATCGCCATCGCCACGGCGCCGGCCTCCACGCTGATGGTCGTCCGCGAGACCGACAGCGCGGGGCCCCTCACCGAGTCGCTGCTCGGCATCATCGCCGTCAACAACCTGCTTTGCATCACGGCCTACAGCATCGTCGCGGCCGTGATCGACCTGTCGTCACCAGGCACCGCCTCGTTCCTCGAGACGTCGTACCGGTCCGCCTTCCTGCTGCTGTGGCAGCTCGTGGGCTCGGTGGCGCTCGGATATCTCGTCGGCCTGCTGCTGGCGGGCTGGTCGTCGCAGGTGACCGAGAACGGCGAAGTGCTGATCCTGCTGGCCGGATCGATCCTGCTCTGCGTGGGCGTGGCCGGGATCCTCGATCTGTCGCCGCTGGTCGCCAGCCTGGCGGTCGGCGCCACGATGGTGAACCTCACGAAGCGGAGCCTGCACCTGTTCGACGCGCTGGCGTCCACCGACCCGCCGTTCTACGCCATCTTCTTCGTGCTGGCCGGCGCCGAACTCGATACGCGGCTCATCCCCGCGATGGGCGGGCTGGGCGTGCTCTACATGGTCGGCCGCGCCGGCGGGAAGTTCCTGGGCGCGCGCGTCGCCGCGATCCGCCTGGGGCTGCCGCCCACGGTCGTCAGCTACCTGGGGTACGCGCTCATGGCCCAGGCCGGCCTGGCCGTCGGCCTCACCTTCGCCGTGAACGCCCGGTTCCCGGACCTGGCGCCGATCGTGTCCACGGTGGTGCTCGCCTCGGTGGCGATCTATGAGATGGTCGGCCCGCTCAGCACGCGCTACGCCATCAGCCAGGCGGGCGAGGTCGGCCTGGCCAAGACGATCGCCGATCCGATGCTCCTCGACTGACGCCGGCGGGGTCCCAGGCACACCGGCGTCCCACGCCCCCTCAGTTCATGGCCGCGCCGCGACCCTCATCTGGCCGCCCGGTCGGCATCGGGTACACCTGCCGGGTGGCGCGTTCCGCGTCGGGCGGGCAGCGTCAGCACGAAGCGCGCGCCGCGGCCGCCGTCCGGCGGGCGTTCGGCGCGCAGGGAGCCCCCGTGGGCGACGGCGATGGCCCTCGACAACGCCAGACCGAGACCCACGCCGTGCCGCTCCGTGTCGAGGCGGACGAACGGCGTGAAGACCGCGTCGAGCGCCGTCGAGTCCAGCCCCGGACCCTCGTCGCTCACCGTCAGGACGACGTCTCCGTCCTCGACCGCCGCGTCCACGCGGATCGGCGCCCCGCCGCCGTGCGTCACGGCGTTGTCCACCAGGTTCTTCAGGGCCCGCGGCGCCAGGCGGGGGTCGACGTCGAGTTCCACGCGTGCGACCTCGTCCAGGACGATGACCTGCACGGGCGGCGGCGGATCCATCCACGAGAGCCCGCTCGTGGCGTCGTCCACCAGCGCGCCCACCGTGCACGGCGCGAGCCGCAGCAGGCCGTCCAGCGTCGCTGCGCCGGACTCGATGCGGGCAAGCAGGATCGTGTCGTCGAGCAGGCCCGTCAGCTCACCCACGTCCTTCATCACCTCGGTCCGAATCTCGTCGTCGGGCGTCCCCGTCGAGGGCAGGAGCGCCAACGCGGACGTCATCCGCTGCAGCGGCGTCCGCAGCTCGTGGGAGAAGCCGGCCACGAGCAGCTTCTGCGCCCGGACCTGCGACTCGAGCGAGTCCGCCATCCGGTCGAAGGCGCGGGCGACGACGCCGATCTCGTCGCGGCGCGCGGACCGGACCCGGGCGGTGAGATCGCCATCGCCGAAACGCACGACCTGCCGTTCCAGGTCCTCCAGCGGGCGGCTGAGCGACCGTGCCACTGGCCACGCAGCCACCGCCAGTCCTCCCAGGAGCAACGCCAGCGATCCCGGACCCACACCGAACGTCAGCGGCGATCTGTCGCGAAACACGACGTGACGCGCCGGCGTCCCGACCACGAGCGACAGGACCTCATCGAGCGCGGCGTGCCCTTCGAGCTGCAGTGAGGTCAGCGCCTCCGGCGAGAGCGGCGCGTCCGAACCGTACGACACCACCCCGTCGCACACGACCGTGATCTCGTAGGGCGTGAGGTTGCGCGCGCGTGCGAGCCGGCCGGCCAGCCGCCGCGGCTCCTCGCAGTCGGCCAGCAAGTCCTCGCCCGCCCAGGTCAGCGACAGGCGCGTTGCGGCGCGGATCGCCGGGACGACCTGTCGGTCGAACAGCGCGACCACGAGAACCAGGAGCAACGCCAGCAGGCCGATTCCGAACAGATACACGCGTGCGAGCAGCCCCAGGCGCGTCATGGGACGTCCTCGCGGACGGCCTGCAGGACGTAGCCCACGCCGCGGACCGTCTGCAGCCGCCGCGGTTGCCTGGCGTCGTCGCCGAGCTTGCGCCGGAGCCGGGAGATGCGGACGTCGATCGAGCGGTCGAACGGGTCGTCGAGCAACGCCGGCGCCACGCTCAACAACTGGTCGCGGCTCAGGATCGTTCCTGCGTGCTCGGCGAGCGCACGCAGCAGCGCGAACTCGTTGGGCGACAGCCCGAGGTCCCGGTCGCGGATCTGCGCGCGGCCCGAGTCGACCTCCAGGACGAGGTCGCCGGCCAGCACCCGCTGGCCGGTGGCCAGTGCGCCTCCGGACCGGCGCTGAACGGCACGCAGGCGCGCCGCGAGCTCGGCTGGCTCCACCGGCTTGACGACGTAGTCGTCGGCTCCGGCGTCGAAGCCGGCGAGGCGGTCGTCGAGCTCGCCCAGGGCCGTCACCATGATCACGGGCACTGGCTGTTCCTGGCGGAGTTCGCGGCAGAGGTCGAGTCCGGAGCGGCCGTGCAACCTCACGTCGAGGACGATGGCGTCGTAGCGCGTGGCCCGGCTGCGACGAAGACCGTCGGGGACGCTGCCTGCGGTGTCCACCGTGAGGCCTTCACGGGCCAGCGCCTCGGTCAGCCAGCGGCGCGCGCGTTCGTCGTCCTCGACGAGCAGGATGTGCACGGCGGTCGTGGCGCCAATTCTACCCGCGCGCTTCCGTCAGAAGGTCCAGCCGGCGCTGAGGTGGAACGCGATTGGCGCGTAGAAGACCTCGCGCGTCAGAACGCGGGTGGCCGACGCCACCGCGGCGTCGCTGACGGCGGCGCCCGGACTGAACGAGAACGTGGCGGGCTCGCTCTCGGGGAATCGCAAGGGAATGCTCACGCCCTCGGTGAAAGACCACCGCGCGCGGGCCCGCCTCGCGTAGCCCAGGCCGACGGCCGGGGTCGTGAGGGCGCGGGCCCGCCAGACGGCGGTGACGTCGGTGGCGTAGTCGCCCGAGCCGAGCGCGAGCGTCGGCCCGGTCCGCGCGGCCGACATCACATAGCGGGTCGGTCGCGCGTGCAGCACTCCTACCGCGCCGTAGACCCCGAGTACGCTCGGGAAGACCCGCGCTTCGACGCCCAGGATCGCGCCCGTGCGGTGGTCCACGATGGCACGAGCATCCCTCGCCTCACCGAATCCCCAGGGCTCGGCGAGACGGAGGTCGAGCCCCGGCGACACCGTGCCGGCCACTTCCAGCCACGGGCGCACCCGGGCGCCGACGGCGAGTCCGGGCCGCCAGCCTTCGACGTCGAGGCGATCCACCGTCCTGTCGGTGAGCGCGTTGCCGGCGACGCGGACGAAGCCCGCGGCGAGATCGACCTCGAGGCGAATGGGGAGGCGCGGCGTCTGCGCGTGCGCGCTCGTACAGACGAGACAGACGGCCAGGGCTGCGGCCGGATACGTGTGAGGCGGCATCGTGGACTCCTCGGCAGGCCTGGCATCGTCGGCGTGCGCGGATCAGGGACGAGGGAGGTGCGCGGCCAGGAATTCCTCCAGGGCCATCGTTGCGAGCCGCGCCGCCGCGGGGTGGAATTGCAGCGTCGCCTTGGGCCCGACGAGCGGCAGCAGGCGCACGACGCGGCGCCTGGTCAGGCTTTCGACGTCGAACCCGTGGTGGGCGCCGTCGAAGCCGCGGAGATCCACCGCGGCCGCCGTCGGTGTGCGGCCGCGTACCCAGGTCGAGACGTCCGTCCACGGCGCCACGTCATCGGCCGTGCCGGTGAGCACCAGGAGCGGAACCTGGTTGTCGAGCCGGACGCGATGGGGAACCGACGGATAGAAGACGGCCGCTGCCCGTATGCCGAGCGCCGACACGCGCGCCGCGTCGTCGACGAACGCCGCGACACCCTCGGCGCCCCGCGACCAGCCGATCAATGCACCGTCACGGCCGCGCGTCTCGGGGTGCGTCACGTGCATCCACTCGATGGCGCGCTGGATCACGGCCGCGATCTTCCGACCCGCCGGCAGATCCGGCCGGCCTTCCAGCGCCCGGTAGGCTGGGACGTAGTCGACCACGAGGGCATGCCAGCCTCGGGCGTTCAGTCGCGCGGCCGCTCTGAAGTAGTGCTGGTCGTCGTCCAGCACGCGGAGGCCTCCCGCGCCCGGCAGGAGCACCGTCCAGCCGCGGGCGTTGGCGGCAGCCCGCCAATGCAGGTGGTCGCCGAAGGTCTCCGACACCCGCGTCGGTGGCGCGTGCCCCGCACACCCGCCGCCGGCGATTCCCAGGCAGAGAAGCACGAAACGCCAGCGGCACGTCCGATACCTGGCGCTCCAGGATCGACGCCGTCCCGTCACCAGGTCCTCACGACGTCGATGCCGACGACCTGCTGACGGTAGCGGCCGGTCCGATCCGGCGTGCCGAGGCGGCCCAACACCGGCGCGTAGTCGACCCGCACGGCCGATCGTCTCGACAGTCGCACTTCGGCCCCGACGCCCAGCAGCGGCAGCACGCGCCAGGTGTTGAGGCCACCCGTGAACCGCCACGCCGCGTCCGAGGGCACCGCCGCTATCGTGCGGACCACCTGCGCTCCAGCCCTCGCCTGGACACGCATCCGGCCGTGCTGGAGCAGCGACGTCCGGATTCCGGCCTCGAGGGCGTTCGAGTGCGTGTTGCCGCGGCTGCGGCCGTCTCCCGTCTCGAAGCGCAGCACGCCGAGCTTGCGATAGCCCAGCGCGAATTCGGCGCGGCCGACGCCCGCGCCGATGGCGACGTGGGGGAATGTCAGGCCGCTTACCGTGAGTCCTGCGGGACCGGCGGCCGGCTGGAAGTCGCCCTCAACCGGGTCGATCAGGGGACGAGTCACGCCGATCGCCACGTGCCAGCGGCCCACGGGCGCCGTCTGCGCCTCGGCCCGCCCGTGCATCGCGCCGGCCAGCGCCGCCGCCGCCGTCAGCGTCCGCCTGGCCCCGGTCCAGCGCCTGCCCCAGCTTCGCCACCACGATGTCATCCGCACACCCGCTCGAGCGAGTGTGCCGGGGAATTGTGTCGGGATTGTGACGGCCGCGCGCGGCGCGGCGCGCCCGGCCCGCGCACATCGGTGAGGGCGGCGCAAAACGTTTCCGTTCACGCCCGCCGCCGAGATGGTCCTCCGCCAGGGCGCAACGCTCGTGGTCCCCGACTTCATCCCGGCGCCGAGGCGTGGATCCGCGCGGCGCCGCCACCGACGGTAGTAGGCTGTCTGGAGCCGGTGGCCTCGCCGCCGGGAGGTCCCGCTCCAAGAGGCCCCCCGCGATTCGCCGCCGCAAGGAGCGATCCGATGACCAGACACGTGACCGGCGCACTCGTCGCCTGCGCGCTTCTCTCAGCGGCCGTGACGCCTGCACGCGCGCAGGACGTGATCTCGAAGGAGGCCGCCGCCGAGTTGAAGGCGTCTTTCCTGGCCGACCTCGACACCGTGCGCGGCAAGTTCGTGGGCCTCGCCGAGGCCTTCCCGCAGGACAAGTACACCTGGCGTCCCATGGAGGGCGTCCGGTCCGTCTCGGAAGTGCTGATGCTGGCCGCGATGGAGGGCTACGGCTTCATCCCGAACGGCTTCGGTGGCAAGCCGATGCCGCCGCCCGGCGGGCAGGAGGGCGCGGCCAAGCTCAGGGCCCTCACCGACAAGGCCCAGGTGATCGATCACCTCAACAAGGCGTTCGCCCACGCCAAGGCCTCGCTCGAGGCCGTCGACCCGGCCACGCTCACCGGCAAGCGCACGCTGTTCGGCCAGGAGCGCTCGACCTCGCAGATCGCCCTGCTGATCGGGGGCGACCTGCACGAGCACCTCGGGCAGCTCATCGCCTACGCGCGCATGAACCACATCGTGCCGCCCTGGAGCAAGTAGCCTCAGCCTCACGCCGCGCCGGAGCGATCCGGCGCGGCGACACGCCGAGACATCCCGAACGCGTCCACCGCTCCTCGTCCGCGCGGATCGTGGCGCCACGGGCGCGCGGCACTACGGCAGCGCGTAGGCCAGATACTCGCCCGAGTAGGCGCCGCCGCTCACGGCCACCACGATGAACTGCCGGCCGTTGACCGAGTAGGTCATGGGCGTGCCCGACTGCGGCGCCGGCATGTAGACGGCGCCCACCTCCTGTCCGGTGGCCTTGTCGTAGGCGCGCAGCATCGCGCCCCGCGGTCGATTCGCCCCCGTCGTGGTCAGCGGGTCGCCCATGATCACCAGCGTCTTCGTGACGAGCGCGCCCACCGCGCCCGACTGGCCGGTGCGCGGGAGCGCGACGCCCTTGAGCGCCGGGTGGTTCCGCACCGCGTCCGGCGTCTCGCCGTGCGGCACCTGCCACACGATCTCGCCGCGATCCAGGTCGATGGCCGTCAGCCGTCCGTACGGCGGCTTCAGGAGCGGCAGCCCCTGCGGCATCGCGTTGCCATTCGTGGCCACGTCGCCCGTGGACGAGAGTGGCGTGCCGCCCTTCGTCGTCGGCAGCGGCGCGGCGTCGGCGCCGACGTTCTCGCCGGGTCCCGCGATGTAGCGAACGCCGGTGAGGGCGTTGCCGGAGACGTAGGGAATGTCCGAGAAGCTCGTGTCCGGCGGCGGCAGCAGCCCCAGCACCGGCATCGCCGTGAACGACGGCACGTAGGCGATGTGCGTCTCGGGGTCGAACGACCCCCCGGGCCAGTTGGTGCCGCCCGACGAGCGGAAGCTGCCGATCGGGCCTTCGCGCCGGCTGACGGGCGGCGGCGTGAAGATGGGCCCGAGCTTGTAGCGCTTCGCGATCTCGACCGCCTCGGCGTGCAGCTCCGGCGTGAAGTCGATGAGGGTGTCGAGCGTCACGCCCTGGTGATCGTAGGCCGGCGGCCTGGTCGGGAACGGCTGCGTCGGCGATGTCTGCTCGCCGGGCACGTCGGACTGCGCCACGGGCCGTTCCTCGATGGGGAACACCGGCCTGCCCGTGACGCGGTCGAAGAGGTAGAGCCAGGCCTGCTTGCCCATCACGGCCACGCCCTTCACCGGCGTCCCGTCCACCACGAGGTCGACGAGCATCGGCGCCGTTGCGATGTCCATGTTCCAGATGGGATGGTGCACGAGCTGGAAGTGCCACTTGCGCACGCCGGTCCGGTAGTCGATGGCCACGAGGCTCTCGGCGAACAGGTTGTCGCCGGGCCGGAGCCCGCCGTAGAAATCGGAGCTCGGCGTTTCCACCGGCAGGTAGGCGAGCCCCAGCTCCTCGTCCACGCCGATCTGGTTCCAGACGCCGGTGTTGCCGTTGGTCGCCCACGACTCGTTCTTCCACGTGTCGTTGCCAAACTCGCCGGGCCGCGGGATCGTGTGGAACGTCCACAGGCGCCGGCCGGTGCGGACGTCGAACCCGCGGACCAGGCCCTTGGTGTTGTTGTGGGTTTTCGGCGTGCCGCCCTCGAGCATCGCGGCGCCGACGAGGACGACGCCGTCCCGGGTGATGGCGGGCGTCGCATGGAGCCCGATCTCGCCGGCCTCGTAGTCGATCTGCTGGTTCTTGCCGAAGACGACATCGTCCTTGAGGTCGACGAGCCCGTTCTTGCCGAACGACGCGATGCGGGCGCCCGTCTTCGCGTCGAGGGCGACGAGCCGGTAGCCGGTCGTGACGTAGAGGATGCGGTCGTCCCCGCGGCCGTCGCTCCAGTACGCGACGCCCCGGCCCGAGAGCTGGCGCGGGGACGCCGCCGCGCGCGCGCCTTCGGCCTCGGAGTGCACCCACCGGAGTTCCCCCGTGGCCGCGTCCAGGGCGACGACGGCCCGGCGCGTCCCGGCGGTCGTGTAGAGGACGCCGTCCACGACGAGCGGCGTGCCTTCGAGCTTGAACTCGGGCCGCGGGCCCAGGTTGTCGGTCTTGAACCGCCACGCGACTTCGAGCGTGGCGAAGTTCGATGCGTCGATGTCGGCGAGCGGGGAGTAGTGGAGGTTCCGCAGGTCGCCGGCGTAGGCCCGCCAGTCCACCGCCTGGCGGCTGCGCGCTGGCGCCTGCCTGGCGCCTGGCCGCAGCGGAAATGTCGTGATCGCCAGGCCGGCGGCGAGGCCGGCCACGAGCAGTCGGCGCGTCATGGCGCCGATGGTCCGGCCGGACGGCGGATTTGTCAATCGGCGCGGACCGGGCCGCGTGGACGTCCAGGCGCGCGTCAGAACACAGGCGCGCCGCTGCCCTCCTGCCCGCGGACGCAGGCCGGCCGTGACACCTGGCGGGCTGCCGAGAAGTAGCGCTCGGCCGCGTCGGCGTCCGGCAGTGGCGTGAGCGTGCGGCGGTCGACGTCGTACACGAACAGGCGCTCGTCGAAGGGGTTGCGCGTGACCGCCTCGTAGATGCCGGTGATGACCGCGTCACCGTCGATCGCCGGCGCGGGCCGGAGCACGTCCCCCGACAGCGACGCGTCCCGGTAGATCCACCGGACCAGGCCGCTCGTGTCCCAGTCGGTCTCGAAGACGGTGCCGGCGCCGCGATACGGACACAGGCCGTCGAGGAGCAGCCGGCTGCCGGGCGGGAGCGTGGGCACGTCCTGCCGCAGCTGCGCGATGACGCGTTGCTGCTCGGAGGAGGCGTCGGCCCAGTAGCTGGCCGTCAGCATGGTCACGAGCGATGCCGAGGCGGCGACGAGCGCGAGGCCGATCACGAACGGCGCGTGCCGGGCGCGCGCGGGCAGGAGGGACACCGCGCCGCCCCAGGCGCCGATGGCGAACGCGGCCACTCCGAGCGCGGCCGCGATCGCGGTGCGGTTGTTCATGCCGGTGGCGTGGAACCCGACGTGGGACGTGACGAGGAAGGTCGCGTAGCCGGCCGCGACGAGTCCCAGGCCGCCGGCCGCGAGTGCCGCCCACGTGCCACGGCCGATGGCGGCCACCGGCGAAGACCGCGACGCCCGGTGCACGGCCACGGCGACGATCACGCCGAGGCCCAGCGCGGTGAGCGGCCGCGCGCGGTCGGCGTGATCGCGCAGGACGGTCATCACCTTGGCCGGCAGCTGCCAGCCGAGCTCGACGAGGCTCGTGTGGAAGGCGCTCGCGAACAGCCACCGCACGTACTCGACGTAGCTCGCGGCCGGGATCACGACGCGTGGCGACACGGCCACCTTGTACGCGGCCGCCGCACCGATGATGGCCGCCATCCCGAGGCCGGTGGCGACCGCCCGCCGCGTGCGCCGGCGCGGAGCCTCGGCGCCGCCGAGCGCGGCGTACTCGGCGAACGGCACGAGCAGCAGCAGCGGGGCGGCCACCTCGTAGGACAGCACGCTGATCGCGGCCGCCGCCAGGCTGACCGCGCGCCAGAGGGCGGGACGGAGCGACGTGGCGCTGGTGAGCGCCGCCCAGAGACTGACGGTCCAGGCCCACACGCTGAGATCCACGTGCACGATCGAGAGCCACAGGCGGTCGGTGGCGTAGTGGGGCAGCAGCGAGAAGACGGCCGGCCAGGCGACGGCGAGCACGCGCGGCAGGCCCAGCCGACGCAGCGACAGGTAGAGGAACACCGAGGCGGCCGCCAGCAGCGCGTGATTGACGAGGTGGTACCCGAGGGGCGCTGCGCCGAACAACCAGTACTCGAGGGCGACGACCCGGGCGAACACCGGCCGCGCCGGGTCCTGGTCCCAGATCGTGCGCATGTAGCCACCGAGGGTCTGGTCGCGGGCCGTGGCCATGCCGCCGATGAAGTCCCAGTCGTCGCTGTAGAACCCGAGGTGCGTGACGTACGGCAGCGCCGACGTCGCCACGAGTGCCACGAGCAGGGCGATGTCGAGGGCGGTGTGCCGGCGGTCCGGCGTTGACGGGGCCATGGGACGCGCGGCGCCTACCAGCCGGCCCGCACCAGGCGGAGGCCGTACACCGGTGCGATCTCGTTGCCCCCGGTGGCCTCGAACCTGATGGTGAGCCGTGCCTTGCCCGCCACGAGGGCGGCCGGCAGCGCGTACTCGCGGTCGTAGAAGCGTGGCGCGCTGTCGAACGGGATCCGCTCCTCGCCCACCTTCTCGCCGTCCACCAGCACGTCGAAGCTCCGGGCGCGGCGGTTGTCGCGGTTGTAGGTGGCCACCAGCCACGCCGGCGCCTCGCCGGCGAGCGCCACGTCGTAGGAGAACCACGCGGCGGCCCGACGTCCCGGCCGGCCGTCGGTGCGGACGATCGACGTGGCCTCGCCCTGCTGGCGGTGGGCGCGCTCGTCGGCCTCGTCGTCACTCGGCGCGACGTAGCCGGCGGTGGCGGCCTCGAGCCGGCGCTGGCGCGCGCGCTCGGCCTCGAGCGCCTCCAGGCGCCGGGCATGCTCCGCCGGCGTGAGCAGATCCCAGTAGCCGGTGTAGATGCGGCGGTGTGTCTGGTGGAACGGCGCGAGCGTGACGTCGGTGCCCACGCCCGCCGTGCGGAACGCGCCCGGCCGCCCGGCGACGGGCCGCAGCCACTCGGTGACCGGACGCTCGGTGACGATGGCCGGCGATGCCACGACGGCCGTGGCCGGGCCGTCGCCGTCACCGTCCGCGCGATCGGGCTGCGGGCCGAGATCGCCGGCGAGCACCAGCGGACCCCAGAGCACGGCCGCGCGCGTCGGGTCGTCGGCCAGCCGCTCGACGTGCAGCACCTTGGGCAGGGTCAGCGACACCGTGTCGCCGTCGCGCCACTCGCGCGCGACCTCGACGTAGGTGCCGGGGCCGCCGGAGACTGGGAATGCCCGGCCGTTGACGCGCACCTCGAAGCCGTCACCCGCCCACGAGGGCCGGCGCAGCGACAGCGTCAGGCGCCGCGGTGAGGCGAGCGCCAGGCGCAGCGTGGCCGAGTCGCCTTCCGGGAACGTCGTGTCCATGGCGAGCGTGACGCCCTGGCCCTCCCACCGCGCGGTGGACGGTGCGTAGAGGTTCACCCACAGCCGGTCGCCGGCCTCGTAGTACAGGCCCAGGCCGTGCAGGGCGTGGCTTTCCATCCCCGTGCCCACGCAGCACGTGAAGCTCCGGCCCATGTCCGCGTACTCGCGGCGCACGCCCCGGCCCACCGGCACCATGTAGCAGGTGGCCCCGTCGGACGGGTCCATCGATCCCAGGATGTGGTTGAAGAGCGCGCGTTCGTGGTACTCGGCGTAGCGGACGTCCGGCTGCCAGGCGAAGAGCGTTCTGGTCAGCTTGAGCATGTTGTAGACGTTGCACGTCTCGGCCGTGCGCCCGTCCACGATGCTGGCCAGCCGATCGGGCTCGCGGAAGTACTCGTCCTTGCCGTGGCCGCCGGAGGCGAAGGTGTGGTGCTCGACCACGCGCGTCCAGAACGTGGTGGCGGCCGCGTGGTCGCGCGAGTCTCCGGCTGCGTCGTAGCGCGCGGCCGACCCGAGGAGCTTTGGCACCTGCGTGTTGCCGTGCAGGCCGTTCAGCGGGTCCTCGCCGCGGACCAGCGGATCGAGCACCGCCGCGTGCTCGAAGCGGTACGAGAGCGCCAGCCAGCGCCGATCGCCGGTGTCCGCATAGAGGTCGGCGAGCACCTCGTTCATGCCGCCGAACTCGGTGCCGAGCATCCGCTGGACCTGGTCCCGGGTCATGGGCGAGAGCACGCCCTCGGCCCATCGTGCGAACGTCGTCTCGACCTCGAGCGCGGTGCGATTGCCCGTGTGGCGCCAGGCGTCGCGCAGGCCCGCGAACGTCTTGTGCAGCGTGTACCAGGGCGACCACAGCCCGTTCAGGTCGAAGTTCGCCGATCGGATCTCGCCGCGCGAGACCTCGGCGAAGGCCTCGCGCACCCCGGACAGCGCGCCGGCGAACCCGTCGCCGTGCCGGTCCTGCACCTCCTTCAGGCCCGCCACGATCGTGTCCGCGCGGGCCTTGAAGCGCGCATCGCCCGTGGCCGCCCACATGAGGCTCACGGCCGACAGGTAGTGCCCGGCGATGTGCCCCGTGAGCTGCCGGCCATCGGCGTCCCAGCCGGTCAGGCCCGGCGCCTTCGGCTCGAGCCCCGCCCGGACCCGATAGAAGGCGAGCAGCCGGTCGGGGTCGAGCGACAGCAGGTAGGCGGCGTCGCGGTCCTGGGCCGCCTTGAGCGGTCCGCCCGTGAGCCGCACCGCCGTCAGCGGGATTGCGGTCGCGACCGCCGGCGCCGCACGCCAGCCGGCAAGAGCCGCGCGGGGCGCCGCCAGCCAGGTGGCGCCGCCGGCGACGAGCCGGAGGAACTCGGATCTCGAGAGGTGCATGCGCGTCCGCGGTACCGCCGGGCGCCAGGCCCGGACCGTTACGCTAGCACGCGCACGGTGGGGACCGGCCCGACCAGCCGGCCGGGCCCCGGGACGCCCCACCCATCCCCCGGGGCGACTACGGAACCACCACGCGGATCTCGACTGACGGCCGCCCGCCGCCGAACGCGTTGCCGCCGCGCAGACGCAGGTAGTAGGTGCCCGATGGCACGCTGGTGAATGCCGTGTGGGACTCCGGTCCCAGGAACACCCGGAGGTCGGTGCGGCCCGGTGCGATGCCGGCCTCGAGCACGAACCCCGCCGCGGCGCCGACGTTGACCCAGTCGAGGGAGACGTCGTGGCCCGATACCGTGGCGCGCAGGTCTCGCGGCGGCCCCGGGGCCGAAAGGACGGTCACGTTGCACGCGAGGCCGGGCCAGGACCTGCCGGCGAGGCCGGCGAACGTGCGGCTGTCGAGCACCGTCAGGCGCGTCACGTCCTGGGCCGTGTACGGCAGTGCCTCGACGACGTACAGCCGGCCCGTGTGGGGGCTCGTGCCCAGCGCCACGCACACGGGGAGCGCCGCCTGGCCGAGGGGCACGAGATCGCGGGTCAGGACGAAGCCGTCGCCGCCGCGCGCGATCAGGTGCTCGTTCAGCTCGTCCCAGAACAGCGGCCTGTTGGCGGGTGCGAACGTCGCCTGCGCGCCCGTGGCCACGTTCACCATCGTCAGGGGGCCAGGCGCAAAGCCGCTGACCCCGCCGACATACGCCCGGTCGCCCTCTGGCGTGACGAGCCACGCGACCGGCGAGGGCGCCGATACCGTGAACGACGCGATGAGGGCGCCCGAGGTGCCGTCGATCACGGCGACCGGATGGGGGACCGGCGTGAGCGGCGAGCTGACCGCGGGGCTCAGGTCGAGGAACAGCCGATCGCCATCCGCGGCGTAGCGCACCTGGTCCGGCGACAGCGCTTCGTCGGCACCCAGCACGCGCAGGGTCCGGCTCGCTCCCGTGCGGAGGTCGATCTCGGCGATCCCGGCCTGGTGGGGCGCGGTGTGCCTGAAGAAGACGCGCGGGCGCACGGCGTCGACGGCGATGATCGTGCCCGGCGCACTGAAGGTGTGCCGTTGACCGGTGTGGAGGTCCACCACCTGGTTCCCCAGCGCCGCGAACCGGCCTCCGCCGGCCAGCGGCCAGGTGAGCTCCACCGGGGCCGGACCCAGGTCGGCGCCCGGGTCCCTGACGCCGCTCAGGAACCGCCCCGAGACGATGACCGTGTCTTGCGCGACGGCCGCCGATCCGCCTCCGAGCAGAACGCCCACGCACAGCGCGACACCGACACCACTGGATCCTCGCATGAGACCTCCCGTCGACTGCGCCCGGCCGACGAGCAAGAACCCGGCCATCGCAGCGACGAGAAAATCCACAGAACGGTCGGAGCCCGAGCCTGCCACTTGCCGCGGGCGTGTCCGGGCGACCACGGACGACACGGGCGACGTGTGGTCGGGTTGCCACACATGGCCCGCCATCGCGTTCCACCTGCGCAGGACGCGGAGGGATCCGCGGCATCGCCACCCGCCACGCGTCGCGCGTTCGCGCGAAACGGCGCCGCAGACGGCGGGTCAGGCGCGACAATGGATCGCGCCCATGTATCCCGTCCTCTTCCGCATCGGCACCTTCGAGATCACCAGTTTCGGCGTGCTCGTCGCCATCGGCGCGGCCGTCGGCCTGTGGCTCTTCGACCGCGAGCGCCAGGCCTCGCACCTGCCGGACGGCGCGCTCGACGCGGCCATGGCGGGCATCGTGGGCGGCCTGGCCGGGGCGAAGCTCGTCTGGGCCATCGAGCACGCGGGCCGCGTGGGTCCGTTCTTCGAGCTGCTCTTCTCGCGCGGCGGATTGAGCTGGTTCGGCGGATTCGCCGGCGGCCTGGCCGCCGGCCTCGTGACGCTGCGCCGCCACCGGATCCCGGTGCTGCGGGTGCTCGCCACCGCGGCGCCGGCGCTCGCGGTGGGTCATGCGATCGGCCGGATCGGGTGCTTCTTCGTGGGCGACGACTACGGCACGCCCAGCACGCTGCCGTGGGCCGTGGCCTTTCCCGAAGGGCTGCCTCCCACGACGACGCCCGTGCACCCGACGCAGCTGTACGAGATGGCGGCGCTCCTGCCGATCGCGTGGCTGCTGCTGCGGATGCGCCGCCACGGCAGGAGCGACCGCGTCGTGTTCGGCACCTACCTGGTGCTCACCGGCACGACCCGGTTCTTCGTGGAGCTCCTGCGCGTCCGTACGCCGATCGTCGGGCCATTCTCCATCGCCCACGTGTTCTCGCTCGCCGCCGTGGTGCTCGGCCTGGCGCTGGCCGCGAGCCGGCCGACGCGCTGACGGCGCGAGCCCGCCGGGTGCCGCGGTCGGCCTGCGCGGTCATCCGCTCGTGAACCCTATCGCGCGACGGCGCGTGGATATTCCCGGCGCCCCGCGCCCGGCGCGCGCCGCGCCCACGGGAATATCGCTCCGCGCGACAGGTATTCCAGAAGCGTCGCCACCACGGCGGCCCGCGGTCCGCCGCGGCGTACACCGATGGAGAGTGCCATGACCAATCGATCCTTCTCCGTGCTGGCGGCGGTGCTCGTGCTCGTCGCCGCGACGGCCGCGAGCGCCGGTCCCCGCCGTGACGATCGCCGCGGCTCGCCAGGCGCCGTCTACACGATGACCAACGGCGCCACGGGCAATGCCGTGCTCGTCTTCGACCGTGCCTCCGACGGCCGTCTCGTGGCGTCCGGCCATGTCGCCACCGGCGGCAACGGAACGGGCGCCGGCCTGGGCAACCAGAGCGGCCTCGTCCTGAGCGGCAACGAGCGGTGGCTCCTCGTGGTCAACGCCGGCAGTCATTCGGTGTCGCTGCTCGAGGTGCGCCCGCACGGGCTGCGCCTGGTGGACGTCGTGGACAGCGGCGGCCTCGGGCCGATCAGCGTCACCGAGCACCACGGCGTCGTGTACGTGCTCAACGCGGGCACCGACTCGATTGCCGGCTTCAGGCTGCGCCACGGCCGGCTGCGGCCCATCCCCGGCAGCCTGCGCGGGTTGAGCGGCACCGGCGTGGCCCCGGCGCAGATCGGCTTCTCGCGCGACGGCGACGTGCTGCTCGTGACGGAGAAGGCCACCAGCCAGATCGTGACCTACGCCGTCGACCGCGACGGCGTGCCCGGCCATGCGCTGGTGCAGCCGTCCAGCGGCGCGACCCCGTTCGGCTTCGCCGTCGGCCGCCGTGACCAGGTGTTCGTGACCGAGGCCGCTGGCGCCGGCAACGGATCCGCCACCTCGTCGTACGACGTGGGGGAGGACGGGGCGCTGACCGCCATCAGCCCGTCGGTGCCGACCAACCAGGCCGCCGCCTGCTGGGCCGTGCTCACGCCCGACGGCCGCTACCTGTACGTGACCAACGCCGCCAGCGGATCGATCTCGGGCTTCGCCGTGGACTTCGACGGCCAGATCGCACTCGTCGACGACGACGGCGTGACCGGCGTCACCGGGGCCGGCAGCACGCCCCTCGACATGGTGATCACCGACAACGGCCGCTTCCTGTACGTGCTCAACGGGGGCAGCCACACGATTGCCGGCTTCCGTGTCGGTGGCGACGGCAGCCTCATGCCGCTGCCCGGCGCGGTGCCCGTGCCCGGCACCGCCAACGGCCTGGCCACGCGCTGAGCGGATCGGCGATTCGACTGAGCCAGCGCAGGAACATTCCGCCGGATCGACGGCCTGCGCGGCTACGGGACGACCCGGATGGCGTAGTGCGCGTGTTCGGTCGTCACGCCGCGCGTGGCGCCCACGGCCAGGACGTACTCGCCGGCCGCGAGCGGCGCCAGCGTCACCTCGGCCACCAGCGTCCGGGCGTGCGACGCGTCGTCGACGCGCGCGGTGACCTTCACGGGAATCTCCACGGGCTGACCGAGCCGGTTGAGCAGCTGGGCGTCGAGCACGGCGCCGTCGTCGAGGACCGCCGTCTCCGTGATGAGGCGTTCGGTCCGGCGGAAGCGGGGATCGGCCGTCGGCTCCACGCGGCGGCCCGTGCTCGGTCCCCAGCGGAAGGCGAGCGACGCGGGCCCAAGGAGCGCGCCGGAGGAGGGCACCGTCGCCTCGGCGACGGCCGTGAGCGGCACCGTGCCGCCGTCGGGCGCCGCCTCCACCCGCACCTTGTAGTGGCCGGGCGCCGGCGCCGCGCGCTGGACCAGCGCGACGCGTACACCGGGCCCCAGCGTCACCGGGGCAGCGTCGCCGACCGGGGTGCCGTCCTCGGCCGTGACCACGACCTTCGCCGTGGCGCCCTTCTTCCAGTCCGCCTCGGCGGCCGTGGCGCGGTCGAGCTCGAGCGCGATGCGCAGCGAGCCGGGGCCCCCGGCCGCCTCCACGACGAGCGCGGTGGGTGTGCGTCCGCCGGGCAGGCGCGACAGCGCGCGCGCGACCTCGTCTGGCGCCTCGCGGCGCGTCTCGGTCCGCGCCGTCGCCGCCGTCACCTCGGCCTCGGTCGGGGCGACGTAGCCGGGCCGCGACCTCGTGCTGACGCCGGGCCGCGTGACCTTCACCGTCAGCCGCCGGTACTTGCCGTCGAGCTTCTGGTTCGTCGAGACGTAGCCGAGCAGGTAGTACGACCCGATGTCCGTGAGCAGCTTCGGCAGCGCCCGGTCGATGTTGGTGTTGAGCACGACTTCGCCGTCCGTCTCCAGCGCGAGCTGGCGCAGGTGATCCTGCCGGCTCGACAGCCGCCGGCTGTCCTGCACCGGCGTCGAGGGACGGCCGGGGCCGATCGGGTCGTCGAACACCACGAGCCCCCGCGGGTCGATCGGGTAGAAGCTGACGTTGGCCCGGTTCGCCGTGCGCATCAACTGCTGGTAGTCGCGATCGAAGTCACGGCGGGCCAGCAGGGCGCGCTCCCGCTCGCAGCCGTCCAGGCTGGCGCCCGTGTCGAGGGTCAACCGGCCGTCCGGCGTGAGCCCGAGCGGATCGGGCCCGCCAGGGACGACGCGGCGGCCGCCGATGGAGACCGCCCGGCCCAGGTACTCGTCGGGCCCGGGCGTGAGCCAGCCCTCGGTCAGCAGCAGGACGAACGAGCGTTCCTCGCGCGTCTCCTCGAGGTACCGGATCAGATCGGCGAGCGCATCCAGCGTGCGGGCCTCTCGGCGGCGCTCGATGAGGGCCTTTGCGATACCGGCCGTGGACCCCGAATCCGGATAGCACTGCTCGATGACCTGCTCCTGGGGGTCCGTCGTCCGGCCACGCTCGCCCCACGTCCAGTTCGACGTCAGGAGGCGGGTGACCGAGGACGTGCGCGGCGAGAAGGTGACGGCGCGTGCCGGGAGGTCCGGCGTCATCACGCCCACCAGGTCGTTGCCGCCGACGAGGCGGTCGAGCAGGGCGCCGACGGGGCCCTGCGCGTGGAACGACCCTTCGACCTGGACGTGCAGGGTGTCGAGGAAGAGCACGAAGAGGCGGGTGTCCGGCTGCGCCGCCCGCGCGCGCGACTCGGCCACGGTCGTGGGCTCGACGCGCGCCGTGTCGGGCGCCGGCCCGCGCGCGCTGATGAACTCGAAGGACGTGACCTCCTGGCGGACGCCGTCCTCGAACACCTCGAAGTCGGCCGCCGTGAGATCGGTCACGGGCGTGCCGTCCACCGACGCGTACACGTCGAGCCGGACCAGGTTCGTCCCGCCGCGGAAGCGCGGCTCCTGGGGCTGCGACGACGGCGCCGCCGTCCACGCCACGGCCAGGCAGAGACCGGCGGCGACGGCGGCCGGGAACCTCATGCGCGCGTCACCGGTGGGGGCGCATCGCCCGCTTGCCGTCCACGACCGGCGGAAAGTCCTGGATCTCGTCGTAGACCTCGGTGACGAACCGGTCCTTGCTCTGCCGGGTGTCGCCGAGCGTCGACTCGTCGTACGGCGCGGTGAGGTTGGCGGCCAGGACCTCCGCGAGCGTCCTGCCCTGACGGCGGAGCGCCGACACCTTGTTCCACACGTCCACGAGCATCGCGCGGTACGGCTGGAGGTCCCGCTTCGTGATGAAGGTCCCGTGGCCGGGCACGAGCACCGTGTCCGGACCCGCCAGGCGGTCGATGAGGTCGATGGCCTCGAGCATGCCCTGGATCGATCCGCCGTTGGCCTGATCGGCGAAGGGGTAGCCGAAGTTCCTGTAGAAGTCCTCGATGTAGATGACGTTGGCGTCGCGGAAGCGCACGATCGTGTCGCCGGCGGTGTGCGACGGCATCATCGGAATGACGTCCACCGTCTCGCCGTTCATGTGGAACGTCACCGCCGGCTGGCCGCGCGTCGCCGCGTCGTAGGCGTAGGTCGCGGCCGGGACCGCGGCGGGATCGGGCGCCGGGGCCGGCTGGCCGTTGGCACGCGGCGGGGGCCGGAGCATCTCGTTGCGCAGGTTCTCCTGCGCGTAGATGAGGCCGCCCTGCTTCGCGAAGAGCGCATTGGCGCCGGTGTGATCGCTGTGGATGTGCGTGTTGACCACGATGCGGATCGGCCCGTCGGCGAACGTGCGCAGCGCCGCGAGCGTCTTCTCGCCGACCTGCCGGTTCTGGGTGTCCACCAGCAGCACGCCGTCGGGGCCGAAGAGGGCCATCGCCCGTCCGCCCGATCCGTCGGGATGGGCCGGATCGAGCGCCTCGCTCCCGTGCAGCACGAACAGGTTCGGCGCCATCTTCGCCGTCACCATGATCTGGATGCGGTCCCACGGCGTCTGGTAGCCGGGCGGGAACGAGAACGGGCCCTTGCCCGGCGGCACGAGGACGACGGGATAGCCGGGCGGCTGCCCCCGCAAGGCGGCCGGGGTGACCGCGAGCGCCGCGAGTGCCAGCAGGCACCAGATCCGGGTTCGCATGGAACGCGCCTCCATCGGGATCGCCGGCCCGATCGGCGTCGAGTGTGGCACACTCCGCGCCGCCGCGGGCGCGGGTCCGGGCGGCTTTCCTTTCGAGCGCCGCGCGGCTAGGATGACCCGTCGCGAGCCGGCGACGCCGCGACGGCCACCCAGGAGCCAGTCCATGACGAGAATCCACCGGTGCACGGCGTTCGTTCTCCTCGCGTGCGCGCTCGCCGCGGTGCCGCGCCAGGCCGCCGCCCAGAGCATGCTCACGGACGGCTACGTGCTGCCGCCCGCGGGCGTGCAGGAGCTCTTCCGGCGCGACAAGAACTACGCGACGCTCGACCGTCTGAGTCCCGACGGCGACCACTTCCTCGTCCCGACGTTCCAGGAGCTCACCGACCTGTCGCTCATGTCGCAGCGGACCTTGCGGCTGGCCATGCTCGAGCTCGTGCCGGACGTGAACCGCGAGTGGCGGCTGGCCACCTACGGCAACGAGGGGTTGTCGCTCTTCTCGCTCAAGGACCGCCGCACGTATCCGGTGCAGACGCCGGACGGGGCGTTCGTCAGCGACATGCGCTGGTCGCCCGACGGCCGTCAGCTCGCGTTCGTGGCGCACCCGCGCGGTGCGGCGTCCCAGGTGTGGATCGCCGACGTGGCGACGGGGCAGTCTCGGCGGGTGAGCGAGGCCGCGGTGATGGCCACGCTCGTCGCGCGGCCCGGCGGCGGCGGAGAATCCGCCGAGACCGCCGGGGGCCGCCTGCTGCAGTGGCTGCCGGACGGCTCCCTCCTCACGGTGATCGTCCCGTCGGCGAGGGGGCCGGAGCCGCAGGAGCCCGCGGTGCCGGTTTCGCCGATCATCCGCCGCAGCCGCGACACGGCCACGCCGACCTCGACGCAGCCCTTCCTGCTCCGGACGGCGACCGACGAACGGCTGTTCAAGTACTACACGACCGCGCAGCTGGCCATCCTCGCTCCGGGCCGCGCGCCGCGCCTCGTCGGGCAGCCGATGATGTACCTGGACTACGCGCTCAGCCCCGACGGCAAGGCGATCCTGCGCGAGACGATCGACGAGCCGTTGTCCTACCTCGTGCCGTTCTCGTCCTTCGGCCGCCGGCTGGAAGTGATCGACCTCGACGGCACGGTGCTGTCCGAGATCCGGCGCCGTCCGCTGCAGGAAGCGCAGTCGCGGGGGCGCGACGCCAACGACACCCTGCCCCGCGACGTGGCGTGGCGTCCCGACGGCAAGGGGCTGTCGCTGCTGTGGCGCGAGAACGGCGGGACCGACGCGCCGAAGGACCGCGTGATGCTGCTGGCGCCGCCCTATGCGCTCGCCCAGGCGCAGACCCTCGTCTCGTCGGAGCAGCGGATGAGCGGCGTTCGCTACTCGCGCGATGGCCGCTACGCCACGCTGACCGCCGCCCGGCGTCCCGCCAACGGCGGAGGCGCCCGCGAGGATCTGGTCGCGTACGACCTGACCGCGTCGCCTCCGGCCGCCTTCGTCCTCAAGGCCGGCATCGACGCGTCCGATCCGCTGCAGGCGCCGGGCGAGCCGATGACGTCGGCGAACGGCAACGGCATCGTCTCGTTGACGCTGTCCCGGGACGGCAGCGCCGTCTTCCTCCGTGGCGAGGGCTACACCGCGACCTTTGCGCCGCAGCCGTTCGTGGACCGCGTGACGATCCGGACGGGCGCCACGACGCGGCTCTTCGAGGGCGCGGCCGGCTCGTTCGACCAGCCGCTCGTCGCCCTCGACGACGACGCCTCCCGCCTCATCGTGTCGCGCGAGGGCCGCGGCACCGTGCCGGACAGCTACCTGTGGACGGCGGCGACGCGCACGTTCGAGAACCTGACCGCGAACCGGGACCCGTATCCCGAGATCACGGCCGCGCGGCGCGTGGACTTCGAGTTCACGCGGCAGGACGGCGTGAAGGTGCGCGGCCGGATCTCCCTTCCCGTCGGCTACGAGCCCGGCACGCGCGTGCCGGCCATCTTCTGGGACTATCCCCGCGAGTACGAGGACGGCGCCGCGTACTGGAAGGACGCGATCAGGTCGCGCAACGTCAACGCCTACTCGCCCCTCAGCTTCCTGCGGTGGTCGGACATCTGGCTCACGCAGGGCTACGCGCTCGTCTCCGTGGACATCCCCATCCTGGGGAAGGACGGCCGCTACAACGACAACTTCGTGCCCCACCTGTCCGACACGATCTACTCGGCCATCCGGACGCTCGACGAGATGGGCTACATCGACGTGAACCGCCTCGGGCACGGCGGTCACAGCTACGGCGCCTTCACCACGGGGAACCTGCTGGCGCACACGCCGTACTTCAAGGCCGGCATCGCCGGCGACGGCGCCTACAACCGCACGCTCACGCCCATGACCTTCCAGGGCGAGCGGCGCAGCTTCTGGGACGCACCGACGACCTACGTCGAGATGTCGTCGTTCTTCTACGCGGACCAGATCCAGGCGCCGCTCCTGATGTACCACGGCGCGCAGGACAACAACTCGGGGACCTTCATCATCCAGTCGGAGCGCATGATGCAGGCGCTGACCGGGCTGGGCAAGACGGCCGCGCTCTACATCTATCCGTTCGAGTCCCACGCCCCGCGCGCCCGCGAGAACTTCCTGGACCTGTGGGCGCGCTGGCTGGAGTGGTTCGACAAGTACGTGAAGCACGCGCCCGCGGCCCCGGCGCAGACGTCGCAGCAGCCGCGGTAGCACGGCCAGGAGGGACCGGATGGCTCCGACGGCGGACGCACGGGACGGACGGACGCGCATGACTCGGCGGGCGCTGCTGGCGGCCCTGCCGCTGGCCATGGCAGGACGGGTCCGGGCGCAGTCCGCGCCGCCGAGGCTCGCGGCGCGCGACCTGAACCACCTGACGCTGGGCGTCGCCGATCCGAAGCGCTCGATCGACTTCTACCAGGGCCTGTTCGGCATGCCGATCCAGGCGCGGCAGGGCGCCGTCACGCTGCTGCGCATCGGCGCGGGCCCGCAGTTCCTGGCGATCGGCGCGGCGGGCGCGAGCCCGCCAGGCATCACCCACCTCTGCGTGACCATCGACGGCTTCGACGTGGACCGCGTGCTGTCGGTGCTGGCCGCGCACGGCGTCACGCCCGCCGACGGCCGCGGCGGCGGACTGAGCGGCGGCCCCATGAAGGTGCGGGTGCGGCGGCGCGGCCCGGAGAGCGGCGGCGCCCGGGAGGGCACGCCCGAGATCTACTTCTCCGACGCCGACGGCATCGTCACGCAGCTCCAGGACGTCCGGTACTGCGGCGGCGCCGGCGCGTTCGGCGAGGTGTGCGCGGCTGTCGAGCCGGCCCCCGCCAAGGGACTGCTGGCCGTGCAGGCCTTGAACCACTTCACGATGCGCGTGCCCGACGCGGAACGCTCGAACGCCTTCTATCAGGCGCTCTTCGGCTTCCCGATCCGCTCCTACCAGGGGCCCACCGCGCCGACGCTCGCCATCGGGGACGTTGGGTTCCTGATGTATTCGGGCCGGCGCGGGTTGACCACGGCCGCCATCGACCACGTGTGCCTGAACATGACCGGGTTCGACGTCGAGCGGATCACCAGGGCGCTGGAACGCCACGGCCTCACGCCGCGCGGCACCTCGGCGCCTGGGCCGATGCAGTGGTACGTGAGCCTGCGCATGCCGAATCGCGGCGGGGCGCCGGACGGCACGCCCGAGCTGTACCTCACCGACCCCGACGGCATCCCGATTCAGCTGCAGGACCTGAGCTATTGCGGCGGCGGCGGGTACCTGGGCAACGTGTGCGCGTGACCCTTCCCGGTTCGTCAGCGCGGTCATCTCGACCGTAGACACGCCGCCGGCCCAGGCGCGTGGGGTTGGTGTATAAGGCGGAACCGAGTCAGGAGACCGCATGCCATCCCCTGGAGCCTCCACCTCCGCGCCCCGCCCCGCGATCTACGTCGACGGCGTGGAGCAGCCCGGGCTCACCGCCGATCTCGAGGAGCTCGTCATCGAGGAGGCGCTGTCGCAGCCGGCCCGATGCCGCGGGCGCTTCGCCAACGTGGCGCCCACGCGCGCGGGCGTCGAGTTCACGTACTTCGGGCTCCAGGCCGTCACCTTCGGCCGGTCGCTCACCGTCTGGCAGGGCGTGCCGCCGGCCACGCTCGTCCGCATGTTCGAGGGCCGCGTGGACGACGTGGGCGGCGCCTACCCCGAGGCGGCGCCGCCGGGGTTCGTCGTGGGCGCCGGCGACGGCCTCGCCGCGTTCCGCGAGCGGCAGCGGACGCGCACGTTCGAGGACGTGTCCGACTCGGAGATGATCCAGACCATCGCGGGCGAGCACGGCCTCGCGCTCGACCTGGATCTGGCGGGCCCCCAGCCCACGCACGCCGTCACCGTGCAGCTCAATCAGAGCGACGCGGCGTTCCTCGCCGATCGACTCGCGGCCCTCGATGCCGCGATGTGGATCGAGGCCGGCACCCTGGTGGTCCGGGCGTCGGCCAGCGCCCCGGTGCAGACGCTGCAGTACGGACGTGAGCTGACCGCGTTCGACGTGTCCGCGAGCCTGCAGGGGCAGCGGTCGGCCATCGGCGTGACGGGATGGGACGTTCGCGCGAAGCAGGCGTTCGTCGCGACCGCTGTCGACGCCGATCTCACCGCCGCGTCCGGCACGACCGCGACCGGGCCGCGCATCCGCGAGCTGGCGTTCGGCCCGGCGATCGAGGCCGCGGTCGACGAGCTCCCGGCCACGGCGGAAGAGGCGCACGGCCTGGCCGTGGCGCACCTGCGCGCCCGCGCCGCCCGCTTCATCACGGGCCGCGGGCAGGCCATCGGCGCGGTGGCGCTCCGCGCCGGCCACGCCGTCGACGTGCAGGGGCTCGGGACGCTTTTCAGCGGCACCTACCAGGTCACGGCCGTCCGGCACGAGTTCACGCGCGACCGGGGCTGGCGCACGACCTTCGACATCCGCCGCCAGGCCCTGGGTCCGGTGGGGAAGTCCCGTCCATCCGAGGAGAACGTCCATGCCCGTGCAGGTTCCAGACACGACACCGCCCACCGTGACCGGCGCCGGGGCGCCTCGGCCCGCCGACGCACGCCGGCTCGACGGCCCACGTGACGCCGGGGTGACGGTGGCCGGGGCGATCCCGTCCGAGCGCTGGTACGGCGTGCACGTCGCGCTCGTGACCGACAACCAGGATCCGGAGGCGCTGGGCCGGGTCCGCGTGCGGCTGCCGTGGGCGCCCGATGCCGGGGCGGGCGCGCTCGGGAAGGGCGGTCTGTACGAGGGCTGGGCCCGAACGGCGGCGATGGCCGCGGGCCGGCACCGTGGCTCGTGGTTCCTGCCCGACGTCGGCGACGAGGTGCTCGTGGCGTTCGAGGCCGGGCACCCGGGCCGGCCGCTTGTCGTGGGCGCGCTCTGGAACGGGCAGGACGCGCCGCCCGTCACCGCCGACCCCGCCAACACGGTGAAGCTCCTGCGCACGCGCGGAGGCTCCGAGGTGCGGTTCGACGACGTGGCTGGCGACGAGACGGTCAGGGTGCGGACGGCCGCCGGCCAGTCGATCGAGCTGCGCACGGGCGGCGGGGGATCGGTGCGCGTCACCGACGGCCACGGCAGCGCGCTGACGCTGCGCCCATCGGGCGTGACCGTCGCATCATCGGCGCCGGTGACGGTGCAGGGCAGCTCCATCGCGCTCGAGGCGTCCATGGTCCAGGTGAAGGCCGCCGTCCTGAAGTGCGACGGTGTCATCCAGGGCACGACCCTCGTCGTGGAGAGCGTGGTGGCCTCCACCTATACGCCCGGCGCCGGCAACGTCTGGTAGACGTCGCTTCGTGGCACAGCGATCGCGCCGGGTGCCCGCCCGTCGCGGCGCGTTGCCACCTCAACCACACGATGCGGCTCAGCCGTTGTGTGTGGTGCGACGACGACCGGGCCGGTAGGAGAATTCGTGACGGACGTCTGGAGCCAATCTGGTAGGCTCGACCTACCCGATTGCGAGAGCCTCGCGTGCCGCCTCTCGCCCCGCGTCTTTCCTGCACGATGTCCCGACGGCCGATTCGCCTGCTCGTCGCGATCGCCCTGGCGCTGGCGGCGTCGCCCGCACCGCGAGCGGCGCGGACGGACGAGACGCGGGTCACCGCCGAGGTCCAGCCCGAGTATGCGCGCGCCCTGAAGCGCGTCTATCTGTCCGTGCCGGATCCCTACCGGCGGCCGGGCGATGCCCCCGTCGATCCGCACCGGCACGTCGAGTTCGCCAGAAATGCGTACGCCGAGCTCATCGCGGCGCTGCCGGGCTACACGGCCATCGAGCTCGCCGTCTCGGACACGGTCGAGCCCGGGCTCGTGGACGCGCTCCGGACGGCGGCCGGGCCGCGGCCGTTCCGCGTCCACGTGATCGAACGCCTGCACGCGGACCTCGACATGTGGGCGCAGGATCTCGGCGAGCGCGTCGCCGTCGGCGGCGAGGACCGGTTCCTCGTGCCGATGCCGGTGGACGAGCGCGTGGCCTACAACGGCGAGCTGTCGCGCTCGCGCCAGCGCGTGGCCCGCCAGGTCTTCGGCGACCGCATCGTCGATGCCGGGTTCGTCTTCGAGGGCGGCAACCTGGCGTTCGACCGCGTGGACGGCCGGACGCGCGTCTTCATCGGGTACAACGACGTGCGGCTGACCATCGAGAACTACAGGCGCCGCGGACGGACGGTCGACGCGGCCGCGGTCTCCGGCCTCGTCGCCGATGCCTTCGACGGCGCGGACGTGACGGTGGTGGGCCGCGAGACGCAGAGTCCGCTCCTGTTCCACCTGGACCAGGCCTTCGTGCTGCTCGGCGACGGCGTGGCGGTGGTGAACCGGATCGTCGGGCCGCCCTCGCGGGAGCAGCGCCAGCTCGAGGCGACGGCGGCGCGCCTGAAGGCCCTCGGATACCGCCTCCTGCCGATCGACCACACGCAGGCCGACGTCGAGTCCTACCGCGTCTCCACCAACGCCGTGCCCTTCGTGGACGAGACGACGGGTCGACGGACGATCATCTTCCCGGTGTTCCCGGGCGAGGTGAGGAAGGGGGCGCCGGCCGGACGCCTCACGCGGGAGGTGCTCGCCGGCAAGGCGCTCGCCGCCTACCGCGCCTACGAGTCCGCCGGCTATCTGCCGGTGCCGATCCGCGACTTCGCGCACCTCGTGGGCGGCAACACCCACTGCATCGCGAACGTCCTGGACTGAACGCGCCACGAGGCGAAGCTCGTCCGTCGACCGTCCCATGGTCCGCGCGTCGATCGGCGGCTGACGCTCCCGGCGGCCGTGCGGTCGGCGTGCGGCCGAGCTTCGCGGCGGGCGCCGCGTCCATCCGCATCGTCCCCGCGCCTCTCGACGTGCCGCCGGCGGGGGCGTCGCAGCCGGCCCCGAACGCTCAGCTGGCCGGCGTGGTGTCGCGAGGCCTCGAAAATGACGGGTTTCCATGATTTCGCGAGCGTCGCCCGGGTGGCACACTCGGAGACTGTTCGTTGCATTTGTCCTTGGGTGTCGCGGTGTGCCCGATTCCACACGCCGCGCCGCCACGTCGACCACCCACTCGAGAGGATGGAACGCATGACACTCAGGCGTAGCGTGTTGACGCTCTTCGTGCTCGCCGCGTCCGCGTACCCCGCGGCCGCGCAGATCGACCAAGGCCGGTTGACCGGCATCGTGACCGACGCCCAGCAGGGCATCCTGCCCGGCGTGACGGTGACCGCGCAGTCGCCGGCGCTCATCGGCGTGCAGACGGCCATCACGGAGACCGACGGCCGGTATCGCTTCCCGTCGCTGCCCCCGGGCCGATACACGCTCACCTTCGAGCTCGGCGGCTTCCAGACCACCAAGCGCGAGAACATCGTGCTCGCGCTGGGCCAGACGCTGAACGTCGACCAGCAGCTGGCCGTCGCGACCCTCCAGGAAAGCGTGACGGTCACCGCGGAGTCGCCGGTCGTGGACGTCAGCTCCACCAAGATCGGCTCCGAGTTCGGGTCCGAGAAGCTCGCGGCGATCCCGTCCGCCACCGACCTCTGGGCCACCCTGGGCCAGGCGCCGGGCGTCCGCATGCGCGGCTTCGACGTGGGCGGCAGCCACAAGAGCCAGCAGTCCGGCTACGAGAGCTTCGGCATCCGCAACCAGAACCGCGTCGTGACCGACGGCGTGGACACGACCGAGGGCACCGGCGGCGCCGGCATCTACCAGGACTTCTTCGCCCACGAGGAGATCACGGTGAGCGCGGCGGGCGGCGACGTGACGATGATGACGCCGGGGTCGGCCGTGTTCTCGACCATCAAGAGCGGCGGCAACCAGTTCAAGTCGTTCAACAACCTCACCTACGAGAGCGGCAGCTGGGTCGGGGACAACATCGACAGCGAGACGTCCGAGCGCGGGTTCACGGGGCAGCCCAACCTGATCTTCTGGGAAGGCCACACCGACCTCGGCGGCCCCATCAAGCGCGACAAGATCTGGTTCTACGGCGCGTACAACCACTTCAAGATCGACAAGATCATCTCGGGCGTCGCCGAGGAGTTCAGCGACCTCGGCGTGTTCGACAACGCCACCGGAAAGGCGACCTACAAGGCGTCCAGCAAGGACACCATCGTGGCCTACTACCAGTGGGCCCGGAAGTACAAGCCGCGCCGGGGCCTCTCGAACACGACCGGCCCCGACTCGATCCTCGCGCAGGACAGCAAGTCCTGGATGTACAACGCCCAGTGGCAGCGCGTGTGGACGAACCGGCTGTTCGTCGACACGAAGGTCGGCCTGTTCGGCTTCGGCTGGCCGATGGAGCCCGCCGTCCCGTTCGACTCGAATCCGCCACGGACCGACACCGGGACGGGCGTGAACACGGGCGCAGGCTGGCTGGCTGGCAGCCAGGGCGGGCCATTCACGTTCGACCGAAACAAGCCGCAGGTCAACGTGACCGCCACCTACTACCTGCCGGAAGCGGCGGGCTCGCACGACTTCAAGTTCGGGTTCGAGTGGCTGGACGACCAGTCGAAGTTCGCCAACAACGGCACGGCGGGCCCGATTTTCTACCGAGACCGTGACGGCGCCGTGGACATCGTCCGCATCACCGACCTGGGCGCCGCCGGCGACTTCGGCGGCGGCTGGACGGGCGCCGACGACCGCAACGGGCGCATCGCCGCCTTCATCCAGGATCGCTGGAGCCTGAACCAGAAGCTCTCGCTGACCCTCGGCCTCCGCCTGGACCGGCAGTCGCCGCACTACCAGGACTCGGTGCGCAACCCGCTCATCACCGAGGTCTTCCAGCCTGTCACCGTGCCCGGCAAGACCTTGCTCACCTCGACCAAGATCGTCCCCCGCGTCGGCTTCAGCTACTCGCCGACCGACGACGGCAGGACCGTGCTCAAGGGCTTCTACGGCCGCTACTACTACAACTTCGCGGACCGGATGAGCAACCTGAACCCGGGCGGCACGAACACCGCCGACT
>JAWKHS010000002.1 GCA_041394705.1 Vicinamibacterales bacterium | reverse complement strand
CCCGGCCGGCGTCCGCGTCACCACCACACCTCCACGCCCGCTCCGCACTGAGGCGGGGCCTCCACCCGAGGATCGCCCATGCCCGCACCGACCACCATCGAACCGCCAGAGCCGCCAGGCGATGCTCCGCCGCCGGCGCCGCCGGTCGTGCCGCCCGATCATCCCCAGGCGCCCGACGTCCACCGGCCGCCGCCGATCGATCCCGAACCACCCGATCCCCCCGTGATCGATCCGCCGCCCGAGCCCGCGCCCGCCCCGATCAGCACCTGACGACGCCCGTCAGCGCTCAGACCTGATCCGCGAACACCCCCGCCGCCGCCTCCCAGACCCGCGCCGCGAGCCCACGCCGGCGCCACGCCTCGAGCGGCACGCGTTCGCAGGCCGCCAGGTCCTCCTCGAAACGCGCGGTGAAGGCCGCCGCCTCCCGTGCGTCGACGAGCGTCAGGTTGCTCTCCTCGTTGTGGGCGAACGAGCGGCTGTCGAAGTTCGTCGTGCCCACCGTGAGCCAGTGGCCGTCCACCACCATGACCTTGTGGTGCAGCATGCTGCGGTTGTATTCCAGGATCTCGACGCCCGCCTCCAGCAGCGCGCCGTAGCGGGCGACGCTGTTGTGGCGGGCGAGCCAGTTGTCGTTGCGCCGTCCGGACACCATGACCCGGACCCCGACGCCCCGACGCGCGGCCTCGACGAGCAGGTCGAGGCCCACGTCGTCCGGCACGAAATACGGGTTGGCGATGAGAATCGATCGGCGCGCGCAGGCGATGGCCAGGTAGTACATCGTCTGCACGTTCGAACCGCCGGTTTCGGGCGAGCTGAGAATCACCTGCAGCGCGTGGCGGCCGCGGGCCACGGGGGGCGGATAGCAGGCGCCGCCGTGCACCACTTCGCCGGTGCTCCGCTGCCAGTTGTGCGCGAAGCCGCTTTGCAGCCCGGTCACGGCCGGACCGCTGAACCGCACCATGACGTCGCGCCACTCCCCCGGGCCGCGCGCCTGGCCGCGCCAGTGATCGGCGATGCCCGCGCCGCCCGTGTACGCCACGAGGCCATCCACGACGAGCGTCTTTCGGTGGGTGCGGTTGTTGAAGCTGCCGAGGGTCCGCCAGCGCAGGGGGTTGTACCAGGCGATGTGGCAGCCGCCCTCCGTGAGCACGGTCAGGATGTCCTCGCCGATGTCGGCGGCCCCAACCGCGTCCAGCAGGATCATCACGCGCACGCCGCTGCCGGCGCGCTCCGCGAGCGCGCGCGCGAACGCCAGGCCGACCTCTCCCGCCCAGTAGATGTAGGCCTCGATGGCGATCGACGCGCGCGCAGCGGCGATGTCGTCGAGCATGCGCGGGTAGAACGCGTCGCCGTTGTGCAGGATCTCCACGCTGTTGCCGGAGAGGAACGGCGACGCCGTGGCGCCGGCCATCGTCGCCAGGAACTCCGGTGAGTCCACCGGCAGGTCGGGGTCGAGGCCGAAGCGGGGGGCTTCGGAGCGAGGCTGGACCAGGCGCGCCAGCGTCGACACGACGGCGGCCACGGCGGCGGCCCCCCAGCGCTGGCGCGCGGCCAGCGCCACGGCCAGCGCGGCCCATGGCCACCAGAGCCACAGCAGCCGTCGCACGCGCGCGACCACGCCTGGTCGTCCCCGCGGCGGGAGCGCGCGAGGATCCACGCGCCGGGCCTTGTAGCGGCGATGCGCGCGGACCGCGCGCCACATCCGCGGCCGGCTGCGGGGACGCTGGGGGCGCCGGCCGCTCCCAGACGGCGCGGGCCGGCCGCTACTCATGCGGGGCTGCGGTCACGGCGGGGCGCC
>JAWKHS010000001.1 GCA_041394705.1 Vicinamibacterales bacterium | reverse complement strand
GTACCGGACCCCGCACGTGGCGATCCTGTTCACGTCAATCGTCCTGGTGCTGCTCGCGCTGACCGGGTCCTTCGTGTTCATGGCCGCCGTGAGCGCGGTGGCCAGGCTGGTGGTGTACCTCTCGGCCTGCGGCGCCACCCTCAGGCTGCGGGCGCCCGGCATGGCGGACAAGGTGGCCCCGGCGCAGTTCACGGCGCCGCTCGGCCCCGTGATTCCGATCCTCGCCATCGGCATCACGCTGAGCATCCTGGCCGGCGCGACCGTGAACCAGCTGCTGTCGGGCCTGGCGGCGCTGGCGGCCGGCGGCGCGCTGTTCGCGGCCGCGACCCGGGGCACCCCTCGGTCGTCCGGCGCGTAGCACCCGTCCTTCCCCTCCCGGCACCGCAAGCACGGCGCTGCCGGGGACCGGCGGTTGAACCCCGGGGTCGTGGTGTCGTCCACCTGGATGACGGGTCGCCTTCATCCACGCGAGGACGCGCATGCGCTACAGGAAGAACGTCAACTGTCTCACCACGGACGAGCTTCACGACCTGCGGGAGGCCCTGGCCGCGATGTACGCGCTGCCCGCGGCCGATCCCTTCAGCTTCGCTACGCTCGCCAGTTTCCACGGCGGCCCCCCGACGGCCTTCTGCGCGCACGGCGCGCCAGGCTTCTTCACGTGGCACCGGGCGTACCTGCTCGCCTTCGAAGATGCGCTGCGCCGCGTCGGCTGTCACGTGACGCTGCCGTACTGGGACTGGTCCTCGGGCCCGTCCACCGGCGTGCCGGCCGCCTGCCGACAGAGCACGTACGTGAACCGCGCCGGGGCGACGGTGGCCAACCCCCTCTACAGCGGCCCGAGGGCCGCTGGCGGACAGACGGCGCGGCGCGCGGACATCGACACCACCGCCTACGACGATCTCGCCACGAGCGCGCAGGCGGCGCTGGGGGCCGCGACGTTCACGTCGTTCCAGAGCCAGGTGAACGGCGTGCACGGCGGCGTCCACGTCCGGACCGGCGGCGACATGGGCAACGTGCCGACGGCGGCCTACGACCCGATCTTCTTCCTGCACCACGCGAACGTGGACCGCCTGTGGGCGTCGTGGCAGGCGGCGCATCCCGGCCCGCTGCCGGCCGGCGAGGCCGCCTTCCTGCTGCAGCCGTTTCCGCGTCCGCACAGCGTGTCGTGGCAGACGGGGGCCGACGTCGTGTCGGTGGACGCGCTCGGGTATCGGTACCTCCGCTTCTGTTTCAAGTTCCCTCCCTTCCGCGTGTGGGAGGTCGTGCGCTTCGAGTGGCCGCTGCCGCTTCGACGCCAGGTGGACGCGGTCCGGGTGGTGCTGAAGAGCCACCACATGCAGCCCGCGCCGGTCGAGATCCGCGCGTTCGTCAATCAGCCCGAGGCGACGGCCGCCACGAGGACCGCCGGCAACCCGGGGTTCGCCGGCACGGTCGCGTTCTTCGGACACGGGGAGCCCGACCCGCACGGCCTGAAGGCGGGCGCCTCCGCCGGGCACCAGGGCCACGGCATGGCCAGGCCCGCCCCGCAGCCGGGCGTGAAGGAGCGCTTCGACCTGGAACTCGACATCACGCGCGCGCTCAGCGCGATGCCCGACGACGCGAAGGAGGCCTCGTTGAAGCTCGTCGCCATCGACGGCGCCGGCAATCACGTGGGCGCCGACGACCTGATCCTGGAGGAGATCGCCATCGAGGTGGACTGAACCCCGCGCCGGCGCCGGACGTCACCGGTCGGGGGCGCTACTTCTCCCCGGTGACGACCGTCGTCAGTGCCTCGAGCAGCGCCTCGTCGCGGTTGTCCCCGCGTCCGCGGGGCGAGTTGCCCCACGTCTCGTTCAACCGCGTCATGCGGTCCACGACGCAGCGGACGTCGCACAGGCCGCCCCCGCTGAGCGCCATGGCCGCCGTCGCCTGGGCCGCGAGCTCTTCCAGCCAGCGATCGAAGAGCGCTTCGGGCTCTCCGGTGGCCGGACCGCCGATGTTCCACGCGAGCAGCTGGTCCATCGCCTCGAGCACGCGGCCATCCACGCGCGCCTGACGCCGGCTGATGGTGAAGGCGAACAGCGTGGAGGGCTGACCCGTCAGCGGCGAGGGCGGCGCCCCGCCAGGCGACACGGTGAGGCCGGGCTCGGCGTGCGCCTTGACGTCCTTCAGGAGCGGCACGAGCGCCCGGGCGGCCTCGCGCCGCTCGGCGACGGTCGCGCCGATCACGATCTCGCGGGCCTGGGACTGCGGCGCGGGCTGGGCTGCGGCGGGCGGCGGCGTCACGGCGCCCAGTGCCGCCACGCCCAGGGTAACGACGAGACTCAGCGGGGTCTTCATGGGGACCTCCGACGATCCCACTACACCACCGCGGGCCGCGCGCCGCAAGGCCCCGGCCGTCAGTCGCCGGCGCGGGGCCGGCCCGGCCGCGAGAGGCCGTCGGCCACGAGCGGGTCGCGCAAGCGGTGGTCGTGCAGGGTCACGATGGGCTCGTTCAGGAACGCCACGAGGGGCGCCATCGCCGTGAAGGTCGCTTGCAGCTGTTTGTAGAAGTCCGGACGCGCCGCGAAGGCCGCGGGCTCCTCGCGCACGGCCAGGAACTGCTTGTGCCGCAGGAGGTCGGCCGCCGGGTGCGCCGCGTCGAAGCCGCGCGGCATCCGTGCCGCCTGCTCGCCCTGCAGCGTGCCGAGCAGTTTCTTGAAGCCCGGCGCGGCGGTGAGCCGCGCAAGCGTGCGGTGCCGCTCGGCGATGTGGCTCCGCACGGCATGGAGCGTCGGGCCGTCCGGCGCATACAGGCCGCCGCCGATCCAGACGTGCTCGGGCGCCACCTCGAAATACAGGCTGGCGCCCTCCATCCGTCCGAGTGCCCGGTGGGGGAAGACGGCCGCGACGTTGGTCTTGAGCGGCGCCTTGTTCGCGCTGAAGCGGGTGTCGCGCCAGGGACGGAACATCGAGATCTTCGGGTTCGCGACGAAGTCCGGGGCCGCCCGCCGGAAGTCCACGGCCAGGCGCTCGATGACGGCCACCATCGGCGCATGGACGTGCCGGTCGTAGTCGGCGCGCCGTTCGTGGAACCACTCCCGCCTGTTGTTGCGCTTCAGCGCGCGGAGAAACGTGAGCGTGCGGGGTGTGAAACCGGCGGCCGAATCGGGCATGCGTGTCATGCTACCAGCCTCCCCGACGCTCGACCGGGACGGCGCCTATCGCGGGCCGCGTCCCGCGCCGAAACCATCAAGGTCCCCCTCCGACACGGACGCCATATGTACATCCGCCGTACCGTCCTGGCGCTGGGCCTGGTCCTGGCCGCGACTGCCTGCACGACCGAGGCGCCCCAGCAGCCCGCCCGGCTCCAGCAGGAGCGGCCGGTGCTCATCGCGCCGCCCGCGCAGCCAGGCATCGACGGCCCGATCGGCGTCGCGACCATCGATACCCCGGCGCCCGCGTGGCCGGGCGGCGCCGCGGCCCAGGTCCGGACGACGGACGACATCATGGCCGAGGCCGCCCGGACGCCGCCGGCCGTGCTCGACTGGCAGGATCGGCCGCACGCCCGGAAGATCCGGCCCGACCGCCGGGATCTGCCGCAGAACCCCCTGTCGCCGGACCTGCCTGGCGGGCAGGCGAACGGCCTCGCCGCGCGCGGCGCGGGGCCCTCGGTCGCGCAGACGGTGGGAACGCCGAACGCGGACGTGGCGACCCTGGCGGACACCAACGCCCTGCCGCCCGACACGATGGGCGACGTGGGCCCGACGCAGTACCTCGTGGGGCTGAACGGCCGGCTCCGCACGATCAGCAAGACCACGGGCGTGAAAGACAACGTGCTGGACGTGGACACCGACGTCTTCTTCTCCGGCGTGACCGGCGGCGCGTTCACGTCGGATCCCCGCGTGCGCTACGACCGGCGGACCGGCCGCTGGTTCGTGATCATGATCTCGGTGGCCGTCCCGAACCGCTTCGTCCTGGCCGTGAGCAGCACGGGGACGATCACGGGGGGCACGTCGTGGGCCTATCACTTCTGGGTCAACACGCGCACCCAGGGCGGCGTGGGAGGAGCCCCGGGCTGCCTCGCCGACTATCCCACGCTGGGCATCGACGAGGACGCGCTCTACGTCGGCGTCAATCAGTTCTGCGGGTCGAGCGTGAACGCCCTGACGTTCGACTCCACCTCGGCCTACGTGATCAACAAGCCGGCGCTCGTCGGCAACTCGCTCTCGGTGTCGCAGTTCGACGCCGTCCTGCCGACGGGCGGCTCACCGGGCATCTACACGCCGCAGGGCGTGGACAACTTCGACAGCGGCACCAATCAGGGCTACTTCATCGGCATCGACAACCTGTCGGCGGGCACCCTGGTCGTGAAGCGCGTGGCCAGTCCCACGGCCTCGCCGAGCCTGTCGGCCGACGTCGTCATTCCCGTCGCCGCGACGAGTGTTCCGCTCGACGTCCCCCATCCCGGCAGCGCGGCGCCGCTCGACGGCCTCGACGACCGGCTGCTCCAGGCCGTCGTCCGGAACGGCCGGCTGTGGACGACGCACCAGATGCGCGTCAGCACCGCCGG
This sequence comes from Vicinamibacterales bacterium, assembly GCA_041394705.1. Taxonomy (GTDB): domain Bacteria; phylum Acidobacteriota; class Vicinamibacteria; order Vicinamibacterales; family UBA2999; genus CADEFD01. The sequence continues at coordinate 994 of JAWKHS010000001.1, read as the reverse complement.
CGTGGCCAGCGGCGCGGGCACCCGCAACGGCATCCGCTGGTACGAGTTGCAGAACCTGACCGGATCCGTCTCGGTGGCCCAGTCGGGCACGGTGTTCGACGCGACGGCGACCGATCCCGTCCACTACTGGATGGGGGCGATCATGCCCAACGGGCAGCAGCACGTCGCGCTGGGCATGTCGAAGGCCGGGACCACCACGCGCGTCAACGCGGCCTTCACGGGTCGCCTGCGGACCGACGCGGCCGGGGCCATGGACGTCCCCACGCAGTACAGCAGCAACACGTCGTTCTCGTACAACGTCCAGCCAGCGCCGGGCGCGCAGCGCTGGGGCGACTACTCGTACACCAGCGTCGATCCGAACGACGACATGACGTTCTGGACGCTCCAGCAGTACGTCCAGGCCAACAACTCGTACGCCGTGCGCCTGGTGCGGCTCCTCGCGCCGGCCCCGGCCGCCATCACCGCGGTGTCGCCGAGCACGGTGCCCACGGGCCTCTCCAACGTCCAGGTGACGGTGACGGGGGCCGCCACGGGCGGCCGCGGCTTCTTCGATCCGGGTGCGGGCTTCGCGCAGCGGCCGACCGCGTCGGTGAGCGGCGGGGGCGTCGTCGTGACGGGCGTCGTCGTGAACAGTCCCACGTCGATGACGCTCACGCTCGACACGACGGGCGCTGCCGCCGGCGCGCGCACGCTCACCATCACGAATCCGGACGGCCAGAGCTCCACCCTGGCGTCGGCGATCACGGTGGGCGGCGTGAACCAGGCGCCCGTCTTCACCGGTGCGCCCGGGCCGACGACGATCTTCGAGTCCGGCACGGGCGGCACGACGGGACCGCTCGCGTTCACCGTGACGGATCCCGAGGGATCGCCCGTGACCGTCACGGCGACGTCCTCGAACCCCACCGTGATTCCGGCCTCCCGCGTGACGGTGAGCGGCGCGACGCCGTCCTTCGCCGTCACCGTGACGAGCCGCGGCGTGTTCGGCACGTCCACC